>NZ_JBIWJT010000031.1:0-123039 GCF_044765325.1 Embleya sp. NPDC127516
GCGAGGCGCGCTGGACTGGTCGCGATGCGCGGTGGACTCCGTGAACATGCGGGCCCTCAAAAAGGGGATCTGACGGGTCCGAATCCTGTGGATCGTGGGAAGTACGGGTCGAAGATCCACCTGCTGACCGAACGCACCGGTCTGCCCCTGTCGATCGGGATCTCGGGAGCCAATACTCACGACAGCCAGGCCCTGATACCCCTGGTCGAGGGCATCCCGCCGATCCGCTCCCGCCGCGGACCACGCCGCCGAAGGCCTGCCAAACTCCACGGCGACAAGGCCTACGACCACCGATTCATCCGCGCTTTCCTACGGAAACGACGCATCACCCACCGCATCGCCCGCCGCGGCATCGACTCCTCGACGCGCCTCGGTCGACACCGATGGGTCATAGAGCGAACAGTGTCCTGGCTCAACGCGTTCCGCCGCCTCCACCGCCGATACGAGGTCAAGGCCTCGCACTTTGGAGCGTTCGTCAGCATCGCCGCCGCATTCATCTGCTACCGCCGATACGCCAAATGAAACGACCTCTTAATGCAGCCGCCGCCACAGCCCCGCTTCAGTCCATGGCGCGAACCGGCGGTGCGCGGTCGCCGGCACCCCGAACGTCGGGGGGAGATGCCGCCACGCGCAGCCGCTGGTCAACACGTACACCACGGCGGTGAAGCGTCAGTTGCTCTCTCGTCACAACAGACGATCTACCAGACCAGGACTGCCTTGACGACGAATCCCGCAGATTGATCACGACCCGATACACGCCCAAGTACTGCAACCGCACGGGCCGTGACTGTTGGTCAGGATGTTCGTTGGGCCGTTCGTGGATGGTGTCGTCGGGGTTGGGTTGGCTCGGTCGTGGGCTGCGGGGTTGAACGGGTTGCATGATCGGTTCGTGTCGAGGTTCGCTCATGCGGGGCCGCAGGCGGCGGCGGTCGTGGACGACACCGGGTTCCTGAAGAAGGGCACCGCCTCGGCCGGTGTCCAGCGGCAGTACACCGGCACCGCGGGGAGGATCGAGAACTGCCAGGTCGGCACGTTCCTCGCCTACGCGGCGCCGGCCGGGCACACGTTGATCGACCGCGAGCTGTATCTGCCGAGGTCGTGGACGGACGACCGGGACCGCTGTCGGGCGGCGGCGATCCCCGACGATGTCGCGTTCGCGACGAGGATCGAGCACGCCAAGGCCATGATCACCCGCGCCCTGGCCGCGCGGGTGCCGTTCGCGTGGCTGACCGCCGACGAGGCGTACGGGCAGGTCAAGGGCCTGAGGTACTGGTTGGAGCAACGCGGGGTGTTCCACGTGCTCGCGACCGGGTGCAACGACACCGTGGTGACCGGGATGTTCCTCGAGCGTCCGGTGGACGCGCTGGTCGCCTCTCTGCCCCGGCAGGCGTGGAAGCGCCGCTCGTGCGGCAGGGGCGCGCACGGCGAACGCGTCCACGACTGGGCACGCGCGCCGATCCGTCCGTGGCGGGAGGAAGGTGTCGAGCACTGGGTGCTCGCCCGCCGCAGCCTCGCGGACCGCACCGAGATCGCCAACTACGTGTGCTTCGCGCCCGAGGGCACCACCCTCGACACGTTGATCCGCGTCGCCGGGACCCGTTGGACGGTCGAGGAGTGCTTCCAGACCGCGAAGACGCGTACGACACGTCCCAGAAGCGCTGCATCAGCCTCTACGCCCACGCGTACGCCCCGGACCGCATCCGCGTTTGCCTGACGGCTCGCTACGATCCCGGGACCGGCCCGGCCCGGCCGAGCCCTGGCCCCCGCGCGAGGGGCACTTGGAGATCCGGCTCATGCCGCACGGTGGGCTGGTCCATCGAAATCTCGAGCCGGGCAACATCATCATGGCCGAGGGCGGTCCGCGTGTCCTGGACCTCGGGGTCGCCCGGGCGGTCGCGCCGACCCGGCTCACCTCCACCGGAGCGGCCTTCGGCAGGCGACGCGCGCCGTCGCCGGGCTGCGGCCGCCGAACGGTAGGCGCTTGCCGCGGTCAACCGGGCGTGACGTCGTAGCCCACCAGGCCCGGTCGGCTGCGGCTGTCGATCGCGATCACGAGGGTTCCGGCGGCCACCACCCGCTCGGCCGAGCCGATGACGAATTCCTGCGGGAGTGTGCCGGTCGCGGCGACCGATCCGTCACGGAGTCGACGCTCCTGCACTCGAACGTCCGGCCGGTCGAAAGCGGTCGATGTGCGCTCGATCGTGAATACGGACCCGTCGCGGATCGCCAACACCGCAAATTCCTCTCGGGTGACCAGCGGAAGGTGCCAGCGGACCGTCCCGGAAGCGGCATCCAAGGCCACGATCTCGGTCGCCTCCATGCCGCCGCTCGTGTCGCGCTTGTCGGCCGTTGTGACATAGGTGTCCGCGTCGCCGAAACCCAGCGTGGAAATTGTGCCGAACGGCTGCTTCAAAGGCAGTTCGCGGGTTTTGCCGCCATCGGGCCGCACAAAGACGACACCATCGGGCTCCGTCTCGTAGGCGAATGTCTCCGCCTTCAGGGTGGAATTCGCCGCGGGCAGGTCGATCCGGCCGCGGACCCTGCCGGTGGCCGGGTCGATGTCGAGTACCCGGTAGGCGAGTGTCAGACGGGGATCCTCACAGCGCTCGCGAACGCGCAACGCGGATCGGGAGAGGGTGACGTCCAGCCGTTCGCAGCCCGCCTCGCGCCACGGGAGTCGCCAGCGTTCGACGCCGCCCGAACGATCGAAGCCGCGGATGCCGTCCTCTGCCGCGACGGTGGCCACATCACCGTGCATGGCCGCCAGATTGGGGCCATCCGGTCGGCCGACCGTGTGGTGCCACAACAGGCGACCTGTCGCCATCTCGTAGGCGGCCGCCTCCTCGCACGTGGTCGGGCTCTCGAACGGCTTGCCGAACACGATCACGCCAACCCCATCGCTGGTGGCCGTATTTCCGTCCGACGCGTGGCACGGGACCAGATCGGGTGCCGGCGGTGCGGCGATCCACAACTGCCGTCCGGTCCTCGCCTCGTACCCGCGCACTCCCGCGGCATCGATCCGCACGATCACGTTGTCGTCGCTCCACACTCCCCACAAACGCGTGTCCACGCTCTTGTCGACGTTGTACGCGGTCCAGACCCGGCGCCGGTCGCCCGCCGCAATCACTCCCTCGACGCGCGCGCCGGACGGCTTGCCCGCTTGGGCACCCGTGCGCGGCTGCGACCGCTCCTCGTTGTCCGGCCTGATCAGCCACATGCCGGCCAACACGCACAGGATCAACGCGACCACGCCGAAGGCGAGCACACCGGAACGCGATATCCGGGCGGCCCTCTTCTCGTCCGAACCCTCGCGTACCGCGAGTCGCCGGGTACGCGCAGGCGGGAACGGGGCCGACGTGTCGCGATCGTCCGCAACGGGTGTCACCCGCTCGTCGACCGGGGGCACCGCGTCCGCGCCGCCGTTCGACCGCGGTGGCTTCCCCAACCGCGATTGCGCGGCGCGCGCCGCGGCGATGACCTCCCTCGGCGTCGGACGCCGGCCGGGATCCTTGGCGAGACAGGACGCCACGAGATCCCGCAGGGGTAAGGGAACACCGGTCAGATCAGGTGCCTGATGTACCGTCCGGAACACCACCGCGGCCTGCGGACCGTCCCCGAACGGTTCGCGGCCGGTGGCCGCGAACAGCAACACGCCGCCCAGCGCGAACACGTCACCGGGCGCGCCCACCGGCTCGTCCCCGGTCAACTGCTCGGGCGAGGCATACCCCAGGGTGCCCAACGCGGCGCCGGTGCGCGTGAGTTCGTCGTCGTCGGCCGCGCGCGCGATCCCGAAGTCGATCACCCGTGGACCGTCGTCGGCCATCAGTACATTCGACGGCTTGAGGTCACGGTGCACGATGCCGGCGGCGTGGATGACGATCAACGCCTCGCCGAGCGCGGCGGCCAGGGTACACAGCCTCCCGATCGGCAGCGGTCCGTCTCGGCGCACGGACGCGCCCAGGGCCGGTCCATCGACGAACTGCGTCGCCAACCAGGGTGTTTCGGCTTCGGGACCGGAGTCGACGAGTGGCACGGTGAAGTAACTGAGGACCTGCTCCGCCGCGTTCACCTCGCGCCGAAAGCGGGTGCGGAAATCAGGATCCGCCGCGAACTCGGCGTGCACCACCTTGACCGCGACCCGGTGGCCCTCGTCGTCCTCGGCGAGGAACACGCGCCCCATGCCGCCGTGTCCGAGCCGCGCCACCAGCCGATACCCGCCGATCCTTTCGGGATCGCCGGGCTCCAACGGCTGCGCACCGTCGCGCGTCATGGTCGCTCCTCACATCGCCGCACCAGGCACCTACCCCTGCGGTTTCCACATCGTGACCACTCCCGGGTCCGCTGTCCGGCCGGTGACCAACATCAGATTGTTCCCCGCCAGTCGGGCCGCGGCGTAGTTGTACGAGGCCAGGGAACCGCCTTCGAGCAGCGTGCCCGCAGGGCGGGGCGCGCCGTCTGCCAGGGCGTATCGGGTCAGCCCACGAGGCTCGTCCGCAGCGAGCGCCAGGACACCTTGGTCATCGACACCCAACACGAACGTCATGCCGCCCTCGGGCCTGCTCCGATGCCAGCGCACCCGGCCGGTGTCGGCGTCGACGGCGGCGATCCCCCTCGGCATGTTCCAGCCGCCCTCGGTGACCAGGACCACGACGGTGTTCTTCCAGCCGAAGACGGCCGGGGCGAGTTGGAGGTTGTTGCGCTTGTCGGGCGCCAGCGCGCCGAAGTCCTGGGAGGTCTGCAGGCGCGGACCGGGCCTGCCGTTCGCGTCGAACACGACGAGCGGTCCCGGATCGCCGCCGCCGGGTCCGGGAAGGCTCACGGTCACCGGTTCCGCGATCTCGATCCGATCGATCGGTACCCCGCCGGGCAGCGAACCGGTCCAGCGCACACGGCCGTCCGCGACGTTCACCGAACGGATGGTGCGTGCCCGGGCGGTGTCCTTCTTGTCGCGGGGGTCGCACGTCACACCCTCGGCCACGGTGGACGGCCCCACGACCGCGGTCTGCAGCGAGCAGCCCTCCGCCGCGAGGTCGTGCTCCCATGCGAAAGCGCCGTCGCGCAAGCTCCAGGCCGTCAGCACGTCTCCGGAGCGCAGGACGACCCGGTCGTGGCTGACGCCGACCGGCTGTGCCGAGGCATCGTTTTCGAAGTGGTCCGTGTTGCGGCCCGGGCGGGGCTTGTCCCATAACGCTTCGCCGGTCGAGATGTCCACGGCGACCACGCGATCGCATGTGGGTATCCTGTCCACGATCGCGCCGAAGATCACGATCCCGATGTCGCCGTCGAGGTCGCGCGCCGCCTGGCAGGGGTACATGCCCGCCCTCGGCGGGCGCAGTGTCCACAACCGGCGGCCCGTGTCCGGATCCGTGCCGCGAACATCGGTGCCACCGACACCGACCAGCACCCGATCGGTCAACCACGCGTCGATCGCGTAGGGCCCGTTCGCACTCCCCGGCGGAGTCGTCGTGGAGGCTTCCTGCGGCGCGAACGTCTCGTTCCAGGCGCGCGTCCACGACGCCGGCGACGCCGCCCCGGCGAGCGCGCTCGTGGGGTCAGGGAGCTTGGGAGCCGGCGGGTACGCCGAGGCGGTGGGTTCGGCCGTCTCGATCACGGGCGGCCGAACGGCCGGCGCCGTGGACGTGGTCGACGGGCCACCCACCGCGCCGGGTGCGGCGCCGTCGTCGCCGAGCTTCACCGCAACACCCGCGCCCACCACGACGACCAACGAGGTCACGGCCGCGAGCACGGGTCGCCATCGCCGTACACGCCCGGGTGTCGGTGACGCCGAGGCCCGGTCCCCCTTCGGATCGAGGGACGCGATCACGTCCTCCGGAGTCAACCGCTCGGCAGGGTCCTTCGCGAGACACCCGAGCAGGATCGGAAGAATCCATTCCGCCGCGCCTTCCAGGTCCGGTTCGCACGTGGTGACGCGGTACCCGACGACATGGGCGGGTCCGGCACCGAAGGGGCGACGGCCCGTCGCGGCGAAAGCGAGTACGGCACCGAGCGCGAACACATCGGCGGGCGGGGCCGAGTCCGCGAGGACCAACTGCTCGGGAGCCATGTAGCCGGGAGTGCCGATCAACACGCCGGTGCCGGTCAGCTTCGTCGCGTCCGCGGCGCGCGCGATGCCCAGGTCGATCACCAACGGTCCCTCGTCGGCGTCCATCAACACGTTGGACGGCTTGAGATCGCGGTGCACGAGCCCTGCGGCGTGGATGTCGCGCAGCGCACCCGCGAGGGCAACCCCGAGGCCCCGCAACGCGTAGTCCCCGAACCCACCCCATGCGTCGACCACTTCGCGCAGCGAAGGGCCCTCCACATAGGCCGTGGCCAGCCACTGCTCCTCCGCCTGCGGGTCGGCTGCCACCAACGGCACGAGGTACCGGCTCCGCACCGCCCGCGCGGCAGCCACCTCGCGCGCGAAGCGCGCGCGAAACGACGGGTCGCGGGACAGATGCGGGTGGATGATCTTGACCGCGACCCGTCTGCCCGCCGCATCGTCCGCCGGACGCGCGAGATACACCCGGCCCATGCCTCCCTCACCGAGCGATCGCTCGACGAGATACGGACCTATCCGACGTCCCACACCATGGCGCCGCCCTGTGGGCGGGCTCCCCGTCCCCATCGCAGAGATGCTACAAGAGGGCGTCTGAGAAGGGCCGTTCAGGGATGCGAGGTGGCGAGGAATGCCCTCACGGTCGAGGACCTTGAGGTGGGGCACGCTTGGCCGACGATGGACCACGGCGCAGCGGCGGGTTGGTGGAGCTGCCGGTGGCGACATGGGCGGAGCATCCACCAGCACATGGTGCTTCCGCGCGGAAGGTTCTGGATCAATTTCCGTGCCAGAGCCACGGAGGGTCACCGGAGCCGCGATCATGAACGGTCGTGGCTGACGATCCCCTGCAAGACCTCTGGGTCCACCAGACCGCCGACGTCGCGGTCAACACCTTGACCATCCGCGCCGACCGCGTGACCGTCCACGCCGCCACGACCAACGACGAGGCGGGATGCCCGTCGTGCGGAACTGTCTCGACCCGGGTGCACAGCAGCTACGTACGGCGGTTGGACGACCGCGCGGCGGGCGGGCGCCGGGTGGTGGTCGAGTTACGGGTCCGCAGGTTCCGCTGCCGTGAACGAGCGTGCCCCCGGGCCACATTCGTCGAGCAGGCAGCGGGGCTGACCTTCCGTCACGGACGGCGGAGCCAGGGCCTACAGACCGCGCTCCAACAGCTCGCCCTGGCCCTGGCCGGGCGAGCCGGCTCCCGCCTGGCGGAAACCTTCGCGGTCCCGGTGAGCCGTTCCACGCTCCTGCGGCTGATACGAGCCCTGCCGGATCCGGCGCACGCGGTGCCGCGTGTTCTGGGCGTCGACGAGTTCGCCCTGCGCAAGGGCCACGTCTACGCCACGATCCTGGTCGACATCGAGACCCGCCGCGCAGTCGATCTGCTGCCCGACCGCAAGGTCGAGACCGTCCGCTCCTGGCTCGCCGACCACCCGGGTGTGGAGGTCGTCTGCCGCGACCGGTCGGCCTCCTACGCCGAAGCCGTCCGGCTCGGCGCCCCGGACGCGATCCACGTCGCCGACCGCTTCCACTTGTGGCAGAACCTCGCCGACGCGGTGGAGAAGACCGTCCTCCAGCACCGGACCCTGCTACCTGAGCCCGCCCCTGCGGCCGAGTCGGTTCCGGCTGTCGTCCTGGCGTCCGTCAACTCCGAGCCCCGCCGGACCGGCCGGCTGTCCGACCGGGTCCGCGAACAGCACGCCGCCGTCCACGCGCTCATGGACGACGGGTTCAGCCTGCGCGCCGTCGCTCGCAGACTGGACCTGGCTCGCGGCACAGTCCGCCGACTGGCCCGCGCGAAGGACCCCGACGAACTGCTCGTCGGCCGCTGGACAGGACGCACCAGCATCCTCGACCCCTACAAGCCCTACCTCGACCAGCGGTTCGCCGAGGGCCACACGATCGCCCGGCGTCTCTTCCAGGAGATCCGGCAGCGTGGCTTTCCAGGGCAGGAGCAGATCGTCCGCGAGTATGTCCGCCGACTCCGCGCGTCGTTTCCCAATCAGGACCCGCCCCGACGCAAGCCCTCTGTCAGGGACGTGACCGGCTGGATCACCCGCCGGCCCGACCGCCTGCGCGATGAAGAGGCCCAGCAGCTCAAGGAGATCCTGGCCCGCGTCCCGGCACTCGCCACCGCCGCCGGGCACGTCAGGGCCTTCGCCGAGCTGATGAACGACCGCCGCGGACGAGAACTCAAGGACTGGATCACACGCGTCCGGCAGGACCAGGTCCCGGCCCTTCGCAGCTTCGCCAACGGTCTCCTGCAGGACCTCGATGCGGTCGTCGCCGGCCTGACCCTGAGCTACAGCTCCGGCGCGGTCGAGGGCCACAACAACAAGATCAAGATGATCAAGCGCCAGATGTTCGGCCGCGCCGGCTTCGACCTCCTGCGCAAACGCGTCCTCCTCGCGGCATGACGTCGTTGGTCGTGGCGGCGTGGACGGTCACGCGGTCGGCGCGGATGGTCAAGGTGTTGACCGCGACGTCGGCGGTCTGGTGGACCCAGAGGTCTTGCAGGGGATCGTCAGCCACGACCGTTCATGATCGCGGCTCCGGTGACCCTCCGTGGCTCTGGCACGGAAATTGATCCAGAACCGCCGACACGGGCCCGCCTCGGTCGATTTCGGTTCGCGCGACGTACGCGAGTTTGTGATCCAGCGCGGTGAGTTCGTCGAGGAGGCCCAGCACGCCGTCGGCGTTGATGCCGTAGGCCGTCAGGTCTTGGCCCGGCGTGAGCCGGGGTTCGTCCGTGTCGGGGTCGGTGCGGTAGCGCTCGGTGTCGGTCATGAATCCCGCGTCGCGCAGGTGGTCGCCGAGTTCGGCCGCGGTGTCCGGGGAGCAGTCGATGACGGTGAGGATGGCGTAGTACTCGTCGTCCATTGCCGATTCTCCTTGTCGTCGTGCGGGTGTCGGGGATGTCGGGGCTACGTGTGGCGGAGGTCGCGTCGGGCCCGGTTGAGGTGGTGGTGGTCGGTCGCCGCGATCGGGCCGATGTCGGTGGCGGCGGTTCCGCGCCGGTCGGCGGGCCTGCCCGGCGCCTGCGGTGCTTCGGGGGCGTCCACGGGGTGGTTGAGCCATCCCTCTCGATCAAGGTGCTGCAGATGGCGGGCTGCGACTGACCGCGAGCCGGGCGGCCCCGGCCTGCCGTGCTCGCTCCGGGCCGGGAGTTGGGCTTCACCGGCGAAATCGCCTGCAAAGGCGTCCCCGCCCCGATCCAGGCCGGCACGAGGTGGGTGGTGGAACGGAGCCGCGCGTGGATGAACGGCTTCGGCAACCTACGGCGCTGCACCGACAAGCGCGCCCGCGTCGTGGACTTCTGCCTCTACCTGTCCGCCGCGATCGTCACTGCGAATGCTCATCCGCCGCTCCACCCCCGCGCTACCGCTGGGACAACCGCCCCACCACCAAGCGACTCAAGTGACACCTACTGTCGGGCTCTCTTCGTGGTCGGCGGCAAGGCCGGCCCGGGCAGGAAGTGGCCACCCTTTCGGGGGACTTTGCTCCCCCGATTCCGTGACCGGCATCGTCCGGCGCGCGAGTTCGGCGGAACGCGAGGGAGCGTCGGCCGCGCCGGCGAAAGGTATGTCCGCAGCCGGGGCCGCGTGAGAACAAGATCACGGCGGCGCGGCCCACGAGCACGCGGTGATGCTGCTCGGGATCGCCGGGACTGTACTGCACGCCGTCATCTACGGCGCGTGTTCAAGGTAGCGTCGGACGCTCCGCCCGCGCCGGCACCACCACGGTCTCGGCGTTCCAACTGGGCATGGACCTTGTTCCGGTGCTCGCAGGGATCTCACGCGACGCGGGGGTCGAGGTCACGTCTGCGGCCTGGCTCGGCGCCGGGACGGCGGCAGTCACGGTGTGGGTCGTTCTCCTCGATCAGGCGCCGTTCGCGTGCGAGGCCACGAGCCGGTACGACCCGAGTGAACCCGCGCTCGGTCCGGGCTCCTGGGCCGCTCGGGAACTTGGGATCACCGATTCGAGTGCCGATCGGCTCAGGGGCCACAAGCCCTCATCGCCAACGAGGCCTGGTACGCGATTCGGCGCAGGATCGGGGCGAAGTGGTCTGGTTGGAATCGCAGGTCGGTGCTGGCGACGGAGAGGGCGGCGACGGCGCGGCCGGTGCTTCCCATGATCGGGGCGGCGACGCAGGCAAGGCCGAGTACGGCCTCTTGGCGATCGTGGGCGATGCCCTCCTGCCGGATGCGTTGGAGCTCGGCGCGGAACCGGGCCGGGTCGGCGAGGGTGTGCCGCGTGTGCGCGGGGAGACCCGCCGCGATGGCCAGTTCCGCGGCGTCGTGGTCGAAGGCGAGCAGGGCCTTGCCCACACCTGTGCAGTAGGCGGGCAGTCGCGCGCCGATGCGAGACGGGGAGCGTGCGGCCCGGTGGCCATGGAGTTTGTTCACGTACACGATCTCGCTACCATGCAAAACGGCGAGGTGGACGGTTTCATGCGTCAGTTCGTAGAGCTCCGCGAGGTGGGGCAGCAGGCGTTCGCGAAGCAAGGCCAGGGTAGGGCCGTACACGCGGGAGCCCATTTCGGAAAGCCGCGGACCCAGACGGTACTTGTTGCCCGCGCGCTCCACGAATCCGTTGCGTTGGAGGATGCCCAGCAGCCGGAAGGCCGTCGACTTGCTCAACCGGGTCTGCCGCGCGAGTTCGGTGACCCCGACCTCGCCGTCCTGTCGGGCGAGTGCCCGCAGCAGAGCCAAGGCCTTGTCGACTGCCGTCAGTTGGTCCGGGTCACCGAGAGGTTCGAGCCAACCGTCGTTGTCGATGGGCCGCGGGATGAAGTCGTCGAGGGTCATTGCGGTCTCCTGAAGGCCGACCAAAATGCACATTCGGGATATTTTGCGCATTCTAGGGAGGTGATCCGCCCCTGGGAAGAGCACGACCAAGGAGCGGACTCTCCGCTGTGGCGCCGTTCCGGCCTGCGCGAGCAAGGCGCACTTCGAACACGAACGCAGGAGCGCGATGGCGCACCGAAGCGGATCTGTGCCAGCAGGCGGCAGGCAATCGACGGCCTGACAAGCAGGTGACGGCAGGGGGCGGGGTTGACCCGCGATGGTGTCGCGGGTCAACCCCGAGGGTTCAACGGCATCACGCGATGCCGGGCTGTCCCTGTCCCGGCCGACCCGGGCCGCTACTCGTCGGCCGCGAGGAGATCCAGCGCGATATCGGTGATCATGTCCTCCTGACCGCCCACCAACGAACGTCGGCCGACCTCCACGAGAATGGCCCGGGTGTCCAGGCCGTGGCGTTGCGCCGCGGCCTCGGCGTGGCGAAGGAAGCTGGAGTACACCCCGGCGTACCCGAGAGTCAGGGTCTCGCGGTCCACCCGGACCGGCCGATCCTGGAGGGGCCGCACGATGTCGTCGGCGGCGTCCATGAGCGCGAAGAGATCGCACCCGTGCGTCCATTCCATGAGATCGGCCACCGCGATGAACGCCTCCAGGGGGCAATTCCCGGCGCCGGCGCCCTGGCCGGCCAGCGACGCGTCGATGCGTATGGCACCGTGCTCGGCGGCAACCACGGAGTTCGCGACGCCGAGCCCGAGGTTGTGGTGCGCGTGGATCCCGATCTGCGTCTCGGGAGACAACACGTCACGGTACGCCACGATCCGTTCCCGGACCTGCGTCATGGTGAGCCGGCCACCCGAGTCGGTCACATAGACGCACTCGGCGCCGTAGGACTCCATGAGTGCTGCCTGCCGGGCCAGTTCCGCGGGCTCGGCCATGTGGCTCATCATGAGGAACCCGGCGACGTCCATGTCCAGTTCACGCGCACCGTGAATATGTTGGGCGGAGATGTCGGCTTCGGTGCAGTGGGTCGCGATCCGCACGGATCGAATGCCGAGTCCATGTGCGCGTCGGAGGTCGTCGAGGGTTCCGATACCGGGTAGCAGGAGCGTGGTCGGTACGGCCCTGTCGATCGCGGAGACGACGGCCTCGATCCATTCCCAGTCGGTGTGGGCGCCCACACCGTAGTTCACGCTCGATCCCCCGATGCCGTCGCCGTGCGCGACCTCGATCGCGTGTACACCGGCCCTATCCAGCGTCGCTGCGATCCGGTGAGCCTGCTGCGTGCTGTAGCGGTGGCGGATGGCGTGCATGCCGTCCCGCAGGGTGACATCCTGGATGTACAGGTTCATCGCGTGCTCTCCCCACCCCGGCCGAGGCGCGCCGAGACGATCCGCTCGGCTGTGCGCAGCGCCGCCGAGGTCATGATGTCGAGGTTTCCGGCATACGCCGGGAGGTAGTGGGCCGCGCCCTCCACCTCGAGGAAGACCGACACCTTGAGCGTTCCGCCCAAAGCGCGGACCGGATCGTCCACGGCGAGTTTTTCGAACTGGACCCGCTGCTTGAGGCGATAGCCGGGAACATACGCGTGGACCTGTTCCACCATCGTTTCGACCGCGTCGGCGACGACCCGCTCGTCACAGTCGTCCGTGACGCAGTAGACGGTGTCGCGCATGACCAGTGGTGGCTCCGCGGGGTTGAGCACGATGATCGCCTTGCCGCGGCGCGCCCCTCCCACGCGTTCGATCGCGTGCGCGGTGGTCTCGGTGAACTCGTCGATGTTCGCCCGGGTTCCGGGTCCCGCGGAACGCGACGCGATGGAGGCGACGATCTCGGCGTAGTGCACCGGCGTCACCGACGAGACCGCCGCGACCACGGGAATGGTGGCCTGTCCGCCGCACGTGACCATGTTGACGTTGGGCTCGTCCAGGTGATCCGAAAGGTTCACGGACGGGATCACGTACGGCCCGATCGCCGCCGGCGTGAGATCCACGACCGTGCGACCCAACGGCCGCAGGACCGCGTCGTGGTGCTTGTGCGCGCCGGCCGACGTGGCGTCGAAGACCAGGCCGATGTCGGCGAATTCGTCGAGGGCGGTCAATCCGTCGATTCCGTCGTGGGTCGTCGCGACCCCGAAGCGCCGAGCGCGGGCCAGGCCGTCCGATTCCGGGTCGACGCCCGCCATCGCCGCGACTTCGAGTGAGGAGGACAGCCGAAGGACTTTGATCATGAGGTCGGTCGCGATGTTGCCCGACCCCAGGATCCCGATCTTCGTCTTGACGTGCTGCATGGCGCTCCCATCTGGGCTTTGTCGTCTCGGTATAGACGAGGCGCAGGCCCGCGGGCCAAATGTTGTGCCATGGGATGGAACAGCGGGACCGCGAAGGCCCGGACTGCGACCGCGAGTTCAGTCGTTGGGATCGACGAGGCCGACGAGGTCGCAGAACGCGGCCGAGATCTCCTCCGCGGAGGACTCGCCGGGGCGGAACCACCAGTGCACCCAACTCATCATGCCGAGAATGCCCTCGCTGAGGATGCGGGTCGAGTGCTTGTCGGAGAGGACACCCTGCTTCTGTGCCGCCGACACGACGCGTTCGACGCGTTCGACGAACGCTCGCTCCTGCGCCCTGGCCTCACGGGCGACCGGCGCCGGGATCGCGCGGTATTCCTTCCAATAGACGGCGAAGGTGTGCTGGTTCACGACCAGGGTGGCGACGAAGGCGTGGATCACCCTGCGCAGTTGTTCCCGCGGCTCGTGGTCTCCCGACAACGCCTCGTCCAGGGCCTGGGTGAAGTCTCGATAGACCTGGCGAGCGATCTCGCTCATCAGATCCTCTTTGGAACCCACGTAGTGGTACAACGAGGGCTGGCTCATCCCGACGCGCGCGGCGATCTCCTTGGTCGTGCCACGGTCGAAGCCACTCGTGAAGAAGACCTCGGCGGCCACGTCGAGGATCTCGCGCCGCTTCCTCATCCAATCGTCGGTGGGACGACCCGCCGTCGAACGAGAGCCCTTGCGCGGAGTCGTGGCGGCTCGGCCGGGCGTGCGGTTCGTGGCCATCGATATGACTCCTCAACGTGTCGCTTCGGTCCTCACAGTGTAAGGAGGCGATCGTTCGATCAACCGATCGGGGTCGAGCCGTACACATGGCGCGAAAGGGCGGCGCGGGTGTGCACGCGGCCTACACATGGCCGTCCGACGGATCGCCGCCGGCCTCGGTATCGACGAGCGGGACACGCGAGATTTCCCGGAACGCCTCGCGTGCGCCGCGCGAGTCGTCGACGGTCAGGGCGGCCCGAAGGCGCCCGTCCCGCCGCCACTGTGCGCTCCACGGCCCCTCGCCCGCAGGGTCACCACACCAGCTCAACCTGTCCTGCGCGGTGTGCCGCCCGACGTAGCGCAGTCGCCGCCCGAGTTGGTCCGACCAGAACATCGGGACGGGGTCGTAGGTCTGATCGGCGCCCAGGAGGTTGGCCGCGGCCACGCGGGCCGACGCGCACGCGTGGTCCCAGTGTTCGGTGCGCACACGGGCGCCGAACCGAGCCGACGGCCAGGACACGGCATCACCGATCGCGTACACGGACGGTCCGGCCGCCAGCCGCGCGTCCGCCACGACCTCGCCGAACGGACCCAGGTCCACGGCGCTGTCCGCCAGCCAGGCCGTGGCCGGGCGGGCGCCGATGCCGACCACCACGACGTCGGCCTCGAGGAGTTCGCCGGACCGCAGCAGGACACCGCTCTCGTCGACGCGTTCGATGTCGGCGGCCAACGACAACGCGATCCCGGCACGCTCGTACCAGCGCTCCACGTGCCGACCGATCTCGGGAGGGAGGGCGGAGGCCAGCACGGTCGATGCCGCGTCGACCACCCGGACATCGCACCCGAGCGCCGCGGCGGCCGTGGCGACCTCTGCCCCGAGCCATCCGGCGCCGATCACCACCACGCGCCGCGCGGGTACGAGTGCCGCCTTGAGTCGTCGGGCGTCGTCCAGGGTCCGCAGTTCGAGCAACCGGGGAAGGCGGGACAGGCCGGGCAGTCGGCGTGGAGCGGACCCGGTCGCGATGATCAGGCCGTCGTAGTCCAGCGTTCGCGTCGCGCCTGTGTGGGTGTCCTGCACGTGCAGGCCGGCGTCGTCGAGGCGGAATGCCCGACGCGAGCGCAGGTGTTCGACGTCGAGATCGGCGAGGGCGGGTTTGAGCGCGGGGAAGTCCGCTCCGGGACTCAGGAATTCCTTCGACAGGGGCGGCCTGTCGTACGGCTCGTGCGCCTCCGCGCCGACGAGCGCTATCCGCCCCTCGTAGCCCCGTTCGCGCAGCGCAGCGGCGGCGGCGTGTCCGGCGACGCCGCCGCCCACGATCACCACGTGTCGTGGGCGCACCTTGGAGGCAACGCCCGCTCGCGTGTGCGCGTTCGAACGCGAAGGGGTGTCGGCCACCAGGTCGCGGAGCGCTCCGAGTGTGCCCGAGCCGGCCGGATCGCCGGGCGTGGAGCACGCGAGCACGGCGATCTCGTCGACGTGGGGGCTGAATTCGGCGAGCCGCCGGCGAACGGTCCGGGCGTCGCCGAACACGCCGACGAGTTCCACGAGTGCGCGTGGGATCGCCGCCGCGAGCGACGTCGGGTGCGGTTTCGTGCGGGCGAACTCGACCACCTCCTCGAAGCCGGCCTCCGCGAACATTTCGGCGTACCCGGGGGCACCGAGGTACCCGACGAGCATGCGCCGCACCTGGTCGACGGAATCGGATATGACCCGCTCGTCCGAGGCCACGGCCACCGGCACCCAGGCGGCCACCCTGGGTCGGGCGCGGGCCAGTCGATCGCATTCGCGCCGAAGCACCTCCACGCGCTGCTCGGCCGCGCGAGGCGTCACCAGGCTCATCACGAACCGATCCGCGTGGGCCGCGGCCACCGCGATGGAGGCCGGCCCGAACGCCGCGATCGTCAACGACGAGGAGCGCGAGGGAAGTCTCATGCGGTATCCGCTCGTGCGCACGACCTTGCCCCGAACCTCGGCGGTCCCGGTCCGGGTGAACGCGGTGAGTGCGTGGGCGGACTCCCGCAGGGCGCCGACCGCTCCGCCGGTGGCTCGGCCGTGCCAGGATTCGACCACCGTGGGACTCGACGTACCGATCGCTATGCCCACCTGTCGTCCGGTGAGGTGGGCGACCGATGCCGCGCCCATCGCGACCATCATCGGGTCGCGGACCGCGACGGCGAGCGGCCCGACGGTCAAGGCGATGCGCCGCGTGCCCAGCCCGATCGAGGTGGCCAGGGCGAAGGCGTCGAACGTCGCCATCTCCCCTATCCAAAGCTCGTCGTAACCGAGTTCGTCCGCGTGCCTGGCGGTCTCCAAGGCCTCGGACGGGGGCCGGTCCTGCCAGAGTCCGAGCGAAACGGTCAGTCGGGGAAGCGGGATGCCGTTCACGTTCGCTCCTTGACGGTGTTGTCGCGACGACGTCCACCCCCACGCACGGCCAACCCCCCGTCGCTGGAAAGGGTGACGCCGGTGATGAACCGCGAGTCGGCGGCGTCGGCGAGCAGGACGTACAGTCCCGCGTGGTCTTCCGGGGTGCTGACGAAGCCCAAGGGGAGGGATCGCGCCGTTCTCTCCTGGAATCCCGGGACGCCCTGCAATCGGGTGTCCTGTTGATCGAAGACGTTCAGCCCGGACAGATTCGTCACGGTCGCGCCCGGGGCAATGGCGTTCACCCGGATCTCGGGGGCGAGTTCGAAGGCCAGCTGGCGCATGACACCGATCAGGGCGTGCTTGGAGGCGACGTAGAGGACCCCGCCGCCCCCGGCGTACGAGCTGCTCGACGACGCGGTGATGATCACGGATCCGCGCTGTCTTCGCAGCGCCGGCACCGCAGCACGGATCCCCTGCAGACTCCCCAACACGTTGGTGTCGAAGAGTTCGGCGAACCCGCGGCGCAGGTCCTCCGTGCTCATGTCGTCGAACCGCGCCGAGTAGTCGTAGATACCGGCGTTGGCCACGTAGGTGTCGAGACGGCCGAACGTCCGAAGGGTGCGCAGGACGGTCTCCTCATGGATGGACGGGTCGCGCACGTCCCCGTCCACGCACAGCACCTGGGCGCCGTGGACGCTCGCGAGGTCCTGCACCCGGTCGGCGTCGCGCTCGAGCACCGTCACACAGGCGCCTTCCGCGATGAAGCGGTCGACGACGGCGCGACCGATCCCGGAACCGCCTCCGGTCACCACGGCGACCTGTCCGTGCAGTCGGCCCCGTGCGACGGGGCCGGTGGATGCAACCATGGCAATACTCCGCTCGGGTCAGAAGAAGGTGTTGATGTTCTTCGCGGGCAGCGTCGCGTGGGCCAACACCACCCGCCGCCGCGCAACGCGAAGTGCGCCGTCGACGCGCCGGAGTCGGTCCTC
Organism: Embleya sp. NPDC127516; assembly: GCF_044765325.1. Lineage (NCBI taxonomy): Bacteria > Bacillati > Actinomycetota > Actinomycetes > Kitasatosporales > Streptomycetaceae > Embleya > Embleya sp. NPDC127516. The sequence goes on from NZ_JBIWJT010000031.1 coordinate 17,261, forward strand.
ACGGCGCCCGTAGAGCGTGGTCTCGTCACGGGACCATTGGCTGCGGTGGTTCACGAACACCGAACGCACGACCAGCTCGTCCGGGGTCGTTCCCGGGTCGACCTGGATGTTGGTGACGATGTGCAGGTGCCGGGTGGGAGGGTTCTCCGCCCACGCCGTCGGCGATCCGAAGCGGGCGACGCGCAGGGCGAGGTCGGCCTTGGTGTCGTCGAAGTAGGACATGCGCGCGGCGGCGTACGGGCCTTCGGCGTCGGTGCGGTTGCGGTTCTCCACGCCCGGGACCCAGTAGTGCGCGTCCTCGGTGAACAGGTCGAGCCATTCCGGATATCGCTCCTCGTCGAGAAGCAGCGCCTCGTGCGCGAGGAAGGCATGGACCTCCAGGATGGTGGCCGTACTCACGGTCGAGGGGGTGTCGACATCGTCGTGCGTGGCGCTCATCGCCCGTCTCCGATCGTCTCGTCGAGTTCCGCCCAGCTCTCGGCGCGCAGGAGCTGGGACCATCGGCGGTACAGGGCACGCTGATTCGCGTCGTTGACCTGCCCCTTGTACACCGCGCCCGGCAGCTCCGGGTGGTCGATGCGGCTGTCGAGCCCGAGCCCGTAGTAGAGGGGTTGCCGCCGGGTGACGACCCCGGCATTGGAACGTGTGGACAACTCCCAGTTCTCGCCGTCGTCCATCTCGAAGACGCCGGCGGGCGAGAAGGTGAGCATGGCGCCCTTGCGCCACGCGTCCTTGACCTCGGGGGGAGCGTTGCGGTTGACGAGCACCCAGGTATGGAGTTCGGTCTGCCCCGGTCCCTTGGGGATCCAGGTGCGGAACGTGTTCTGCCCGGGCAGGAAGGAGAAGTTCGGGAACACGTTCACCGAGCTGATCGAGCCGATCATCCGAGCGCGCAGCGGCCCGAGCCGATCGCGAAAGCTCGCCGCCTGCTCGTTCAGGTACGCGAGGACGCGCGGATCGTGCAGCGTGGCGGCGTTGCCGAGGCGGTCGAGGTTGAACTCCCAGCAGTGCCCGTTCACATTGACCTGGTAGCTCTCGGCGTCCGGGTGGCCGAGTTCCGGCACGGGGCGGTCGATGGTGACCTGGGCACCGGAGGCGTGCGTCCACCCCGCGTGCAGGGCGTCGCCCGCGAAGTTCTCCGCCGCGACCTTCCAGTTGCAGTCCAGGACGGACTTGATCGAGCCCGGCAGGAACTCCGTACCGCCCTCGTCGTTGTCGAGCATGACGTCCAGGTAGTACGTGAACTCGCCGAGGTAGGAGGCCAACGGCGGAGCCGACGGATCCAGGGTCGCGAAGATCAGCCCCTTGTACGTCTCGGTCCTGGCATGGGTCAGCCCCAGCCGTGAGCGGTCGAATCCCGGGGTCCGCTCGAACGCCTGGGCCTCGTGCATGCCCACCAGGGCGCCGTCGAGGCCGAAGGACCATCCGTGGTAGTTGCAGACGAAGCCGCGCGCGGTGCCCGCGTCGGCCGTACACACACGGTTCCCGCGGTGCGGGCAGCTGTTCAGGTAGGTGTTCACGCGGTTGTCGCGGCCGCGTACCACCAGGACGTTGTCCTCACCCATCCACGTGGTGACGAACGATCCGGGGCCGGGCAGTTGGGACTCGTGGGCCACGAACAGCCAGCATCGGGCGAAGATGCGTTCGAGCTCCAGGCGGTAGATCTGCGGGTCCCAGAACACCCTGCGGTCCAGCAGGCCCTGCTCCAGGTCGGTGAGCTCGAGGAAGTCGTCGACGGATGCCTCGGTCGGTGTGCCGGCAGGGGTGTTCACGATGTGCCTCCGTTGCCGCTCGTCCACTCGCCGTCGCGGGGCGGTACGTAGGCCACGACCACGCCGTCCTCCACCGCGACCGGATAGGTGGCCACGGGTTCGGTCGCCGGAAAACACAGGGCGCGGCCGGTCGGGACGTCGAACTCGGCCCAGTGCACGGGACAGACGACGCGGGTGCCTTCCAGGTCGCCCTCGGTCAGCGAGGCGAGCGAGTGCGTGCACGTGTCGGCGGTGACATGGAAAGTGCCCGCGATGTTGTACACAGCGAACGGGGCATGCTCGGCGACGACGACGCGCACCATCTCCCCGGGCGCGAGATCCCCGGCGGGGAGCAGGACGACTCGGATGTGCTCGGCGATGGGTGTTTCGCCGCGGAATTCACGGATGGACATGTCAGCGGCCTCCTGTCCTGAACGATGGCGTCGACGTCTGCGGCGTCAGCGAGGCGAAACCGAGGCCGGTGATCCATTCGGGCACCGGCTCGTAGGCGATCACGTCGCCGCGGAGCGGGCCGACGGCGGACATCGCGGCGATGAAGGTGCGGATCTCCAAGGCGCCGTTGCCCGCTCGCCGCTCCACGTCCGAGTCGTCGAGCGCGCACAGCGCGTCGATGTCCCCGTCGCAGACGAGCCGAAGCACGTGCCGGTCGAAGTCCGCGTTGATCTCGCCCATCCGGTCGGTCCCGACCCAATGACTGATGCCGCCGCTGCCTATGACGACGACGCGCGCGTCCTGGTCATAGGCCTCCACGGCGGCCCGCAGGGCCGCGCCCGCCGCGGCCGCCCGATGCAGCGGGAGCAACGGATCCACGCCACAGGCCAGATAGACGGGAATCAGCGGGAGTCCCAGCGAACGCCCCACGAGGTGATACGGGATCACCACCGAATGGTCCGCGGTGATCGACGGTGCCACCGCCCAGTCCACGCCGTTGTCGTGGCCGTGGCCGGCGATGTGCCGCGCGAGCCTGCGGTCGTCCGGAAGTTGCGCACGCGACAGGCCGGGGAGACGCTCGACCGGGCCGTCGATGTCGCCGGTCGCGATCAGGAGCTGGGGCAGGCAGCCGGGACCGAAGAGTACGTAGTGGTCGGCCCCGAACACCACGAGTGTGGTCGGTCGAAGGCGTGCCACGTGACGTGCGATCTCCTCGTACGCCTGCAGAACCCGTGCGCGAACCGGGGCCGGCGGCGCGTCGGGGGCGGTGAACATCATCGGGTCGTGCGGCATCACGAAGCCGCCTACTACCGTTCCCATGGTCGGCCTTCCGCGCGTTCGGAGTCGTCTCGCAGTGTGTTGTCGCCTTCGTCGGCCGCGGGGTCCGGGCTCGGGCGGCGCAGTCGTTCGAGGTATTCCGCTGGTGGGAGTCCGGATACGAGCCAGAACCCCCACACGAGCATCGGGTTCACACCGGCGTCAAGCAGGACTCGCACGTCGCGCGTGCGCACCGCCTCGGCCTCGGCTTCGCTCAACCGGTGGCGGCCGAGGAACCCGACCGCGTCCGCGGCGAACGAGGAGCGCCCCGCACGGCTCGTCCCCAACTCGTGCAGCACCTTCTCGAGTCCCTCGCGGCTCATGACAACCGCCGACTCACGAAGTCGCGTACGAGGCCGACGAATGCCCTGGGCCGTTCCAACTGCACCCAGTGACCGCATCCGCCGAAGACGTGCAGCTCGGCGTCCGGTATCGCCTTGGCCGAGCGCAACGCCAGGTCCAGCGGGATCACCGCGTCCTCGCGCCCGTGCACGATCAACGTCGGCTTGTCGATGGTGCGCAGCCGCTCCTCCGGCACGCCCTTGACCGGGGTGTCCACCCCGGCGGGCTCCGGGATCAGGCTTCGAAACGCCTCCTGGGCCCCCGGGACGGCGCTGGCCTCGTAGCGCTCGCGCACCATCTCCTCGGTGACCAGTGATCGGTCGTACGGGAACAGGCGAAGGATCCGCTCCATCTCTTCCAGGCCGGGCTCGTAGTACCAACCCGACCGCAGCCCCTCGGTCATGGTGAACGTGCCGCTGGGCGTGCCGAGCAGGACGAGCCCGTCCACCCGCGACGAGTCGCGAAGCGCCGCCGCCAGTGCCAGTCCCCCGCCGAAGCTGTTGCCGACCAGGAGTGCCGACCCGATGCCCAAGTGGTCCAGGAGGCCGAAGAGTTGAGCGACCCAGAGCTTGATGTCGTAGACCGTTCCGGGCTGGTGGGTCGAGCCTCCGAAGCCCGCGATGTCCGGTGCGATCACCCGGTGGTCCTTGGCGAGTTCGGGCAGCGTCTCGGACCAGTTCGACCACGCCGACACCCCCGGCCCCGAGCCGTGCAGCAGGACCACGGGCTGCCCGTCTCCGGCTTCGTGGAAGAGCGTCCGGTGCTCGGCGGCGACGATGGTGCGGCTTTGCACGGCGCCGCGGGCTTGTCGATTCAAGACCTTCTCCTCGTTCGATTGATCAATCGATAGATTCAAGGTAGCACCGGCGCCGATGATGGCAAGAGGGCAGCTCATATCGACTACATGGGTGAATCATCACGATCACATCACCGATCTTGTCATTCGATTGGTCAATCGATAGACAATGGCGAAAGAGACCGCTCCGAGGAGGATGCGATGTCGCCCCATCAGCAACCGATGCCCATCGGCAAGGGCCGGCGCGACTGCCGCACGATGGTCGACGCCCTGCGCGACGCCGTCGCCGTCGCGCCCGAACGCGTCGCCCTGCGGCACGGCGACCGGACGTTGACCTATGGGCAGTACGGCCGCTGCGTCGCCGGGCTGGCCCGGCTCCTCGGCGGCTTCGACGTGTCCGGCACCCGCGTGGCCCTCGTCCTGCCCAACGGGCCGGAGATGGCCGTGTGCGTCTTCGCCGGGCTCGCCGCGCAGGCGCAGGTCACCTTCATCAATCCCGCGTATCCGGCCCCGGCGATGCGGCCGCTCCTCGACGACGCGGCGCCATCCGTCGTGATCACCACGGCGGAGGTGTCGGACACGGCGCGTGACCTCGCTGGGGAGTACGACATCCCGGTCCTGGAGTTCGGCACCGAAGGCCTCGCCCTGGACCTCTGGGCCGACGACACCACACTGTCGCTCGACGATCTCCGACGACCGTCGCCCGACCGACTCGCCACGCTCATGTACACGGGAGGCACGACCGGCATCCCCAAGGGGGTCGACCACACCCACGCGAACCTCCTGATGACGGTCCAGGCCATGGAAGCGTGCTGGCCGACCGATCCAGGCACCGAGACGTGGCTGACCGTGGCTCCGATGTTCCACATCTGGGGTCTACTGATGGGCGTCCTCAATCCCGTCTACGGTCGCGCCGAGGTGATCTCCTTCGCCCGCTTCGACCCGCCTGCGGTGGTCGAGTCGATGCACCGGTACGGCGTCAGCGTCTTCAGCGGAGGCCCCGCGGCGGTGTACGCGGGCCTGTTGTCCGCACCGCGACTGCGGACGGCCGATCTCTCGCGGCTGCGGGTCTGCCCCGGAGGTGGCTCGCCGTTCCCCCTCGAACTCCTGGCCCGGTGGCACCACGTCACGGGTGTGCCGGTGCGCGAGGCGTTCGGCATGACCGAACTGGCTCCCATCTCGTGCAACCCGTCGGCGTCGGAACCGCGGCCGGGATCGGTGGGCCTGCCCGCGCCGCTCGTGCAGATCCGGATCACCGACGCCCTGGATGCCGACGTGCCCGTCGGCGAGATCGGACAGGTGCTGGCCCGCGCGCCACACATGCTGCGCGGCTACCGGAACCGTCCCGAGGAGACGGCGCAGGCTCTGGCCGGGGGTTGGCTGCACACCGGCGACCTGGGGCGCTTCGACGAGGACGGCTACCTGCACATCGTCGACCGCATCAAGGACATGATCCTCGTCGGAGGCTTCAACGTGTATCCGCGCGAGATCGACGAGGTCCTGATGGCCCACCCGACCGTCGAGGAGTCCGTGACCATCGGCGTGGCGGACGAGCGCAAGGGCGAACGGCCCGTGACGTTTGTGGCGTTCGCCGAAGGCGCAGGTGAGGACATCGAAGAGTTGCATCGCCTGTGTCGGGACCAATTGCCGGCGTACAAGCGCCCGGCGGAGATCCTCGGGGTCGAGGCCATTCCGCACACGGCCGCGAACAAGGTGAATCGGCCACGTCTTCGCGAGATGTGGACGCAATCGCGGGCGGAGGGCCGTCATGAGACTGGCTGAACACGAAGTGCGGGCGCTGGCCGAGCAGTTGTGGTCGCGTGAAAAGGACGGCAGACCCGGTCCGCCGCTGATCCGCGCCTATCCCGGACTCGACGTCGACGACGCCTACCGCGTCCAACGCGAGGGCATCGCGCTGCGGCGCGGGGAGTCCGGCGCACTGGTCGTGGGCCACAAGATCGGCGCCACCAGCCTGGTCGTGCAGGATCTGTTCGGCGTGGAGACCCCCGACTTCGGGCACCTCACGGACGACATGGTCGTGGACGACAACGCGAGGATCGACACCACGCCGTTGATAGCGCCGCGGGTCGAGGCGGAGATCGCCTTCCTCCTCGGCGCGTCCCTGCGCGGGCCCAAGATCTCGGTGCGCGACGTACTCACCGCCACCCATGCCGTGGTGCCGGCCCTGGAGATCATCGACACCCGCATCACCGACTGGGACATCGCCTTCGTCGACACGGTCGCCGACAATGGAAGCGCGGCCAAGGTCGTCCTGGGCGAGCGTTTCGTCCGGCCCGATGCCCTGGATCTGCGCACGGTCGGTGTCTTTCTGGAGATCAACGGCGTGGTCCGCGAGACGGGCGCCGGCGCGGCGTCACTGGGTCACCCGGCACACGCCGTGGCCTGGCTCGCCCGAGCTCTGGCCCGCTATGACGAAGGCCTCGACAAGGGCCACATTATCCTGTCCGGCTCGCTGACCGGCGCACCCCCGGTGGCCCCGGGAGACCGGGTGACCGCCTGCTTCGACCGCCTGGGTCCCGTCCGGTGCTCGTTCGGCTGACGACCGACCGCCCACGCGCCGTCGACGCGGATCGTACGCGAGCCCAGCCGTCCGGCACTGCCAAGCAGTGCCGGACGGCTGCGCGTTGCCCCGAACACCCGGGCCGTCCCGCCCGCCCCGATCCATCCTCCGGCCACGCACGGCGCGGCGGTGAACTTCCACCGCGCCGCGCGGCACCTCAACCGGCGAAACCCGCAGCCGTCTCCGAGCTGAAGGGCTCCTTGACCACGACGAGACCGCCCGGGACCTTGGCGTCGACGCGCGAGATGTAGGAGTTCGTGGTCGGGAACCGGCCGGCGTCGCTGAGGTTCATGACCGGCATGACGCCCGTTTCGACGGCGGTGAGCGAACGCACCGCCTTCATCAGACCTTCACGCGTCAGGTCTCCGTTCTTGCAGGCGGCGTCCATGGCCTGGCCCAGCACGCCGGCGGCGGCGTAGCCATAGTTGACGAACGTCGTGGGCTTGCCGTCCGGGTAACTCTCTCCGTAGGTCCTGGCGATGTCCTGCGCTGCGATGCTCTTGCCCGCGAAGGGCTCGTACGAGGTGGTGACGTACAGGTTCGCGGCGAGCGTGGCGCCCACGGGAGTGCCCAGCAGCGCCGGATCGAAGCCGGGACCGTTCGCCAGGATGGGAACGTTCACCCCCGAACCGCCGGCCAGGCCCGCGATGGACGCCGTCTGGCGCGGACCCGCGCTCACCACGATCGCCTGCACCCCACCACCCGTTCGCAGTTCGTTGAACTGGGCGGTCAGATCGGTCGCGGTCGGGGCCACCTGGATCGGCTTGATCGTCAGACCGAGCTTGCCGGCCGCGTACTGCGCGCCGCGCAGCGCGTTCGAGCCGTACTCGCCCTCGAAGTACACGTGGCCGAGGGTGGCGCCCGGTTTGATCAGCTTCTGGTCGAGCAGGTATTGGATCCCGTTGATGGTGTCGCCCGGGTAGGAGGCCCCGACGATCACCAGGCTGTCCTTGTTCAACCATTCGGTCGAGAAGGTGGCGGGCAGGGTGATCGCCTTGGTGCTCGCCACCCGCGGTGCCAGTGCCGAGACCATCGGCGAACCCAGCAGCTGGACGAAGCCGAGGACCTTGGGTTCGAGCTCGGAGAACTGCGCCACCGAGGTCTGGACGTTGTAGGCGTGGTCGCGCATCTCCAGCTTCACCTGACGCCCGCAGATTCCACCGCCCGCGTTGCGTTGCTTGAAGTACAACTCGTTGCCCTGGACCATCGTTCTGCCGAGCGGTCCGAAGACGTTCGACAGGTCGCTGAGCGCGCCGACGGAAATGGTGGTGTCCGTGACCCCCGGACCGGTCTTCAGGGAACCGGAGGTGTCGGCGGAGGTGGCCTGCGGGCCGCGGGTGGAGCAGGCGGTGGCGAGGAGCACGAGCGTGCTCGCCACGAGGAGGCCGCGCAGGTGCGTGCGGGTACGGAAGAGCATGGGTTCCTGGCCTTTCGGGGGTATGCCGACCGGCGGCCGGCGAAATGCGGCCGCCGGGGCGGGAATGTGCGTGATGTGGCGACGCCCGGATGAACTGGTGTCACCTGCGATGGCCGCGCAGCCGCCTGCCGAGCGCGGCAAGGCCGCCGGGCTGCACGATGAGGACGAGCACGATCGCCGCGCCGAAGACGAAGCGGGAAAACATCGCCGCGTCCAAGCCGCCGGACCCCGCGGCCGCGAGGAACCCCAGCGATTCGCTGAAACGGTCGAGCAACAGCGGGAGACCGGTGACGAAGACCGCGCCGGCGACAGCGCCGCGGACCGACCCGAGACCTCCCAGGACCGCCATCGTGAGATAGGCGATCGACAGCTGAAGGGTGAAGTACTGCGGCACGACGAACTCGACCGCCAGGGCGGTGAGGACGCCGGCGGCCCCGGCGAACATCGACGAGTAGGCGAACACCGCTGCCTTGTAGCGACGCACCGGCACCCCCATCGACGCGGCGGCCGCGGGATTGTCGCGGATCAACTGGAGCGCGCGGCCGGGGCGGCCGCGGGCGACCCGGCTCGCGCACACCACGGCGACGACCAGTGCGGCCAGTGCCAGATACCACAACCTCTCCCGGCCGCCGTACTGCACGCCCAGGACCCAGAAGTGCGGTTCCGCACCGCTCAGTTCGAAGCCGGGCCCGGACAGGACGGGCACCTCGCGCCCGTTGTACCCACCGGTCACGGCCTTGGCGTTCATCAGGACGTGCTCACCGATGAAGACCAGCGCGAGTGAGGCAACTCCCAGGTACAGGCCTTTCAGACGTGCCGACACGGGACTGAAGAACAGGCCCGCCAGCCCGGCGGCGCCGATCGCGACGAGCGCCGCGACCACGGTGGGCAACCCCAGGCCGGACACGCCCGCGGCATCCGGGTCGCCGGCGAGGTAGGCGTACGTGTAGGCACCCACGGCGACGAAGAAGGAGTGGGACAGCGAGAGTTGGCCCGCCGTGCCCACCAGCAAAGTGAGACCGATCGCGCCGATGGCCGCGGCCATGCCCAGGATGCCGATGATCAGCCACGAACCGTCCAGGTACAGCGGTACGGCCGACAGCGGCAACAGCGTCAGCCACGGCGCGATCCGCCGGATCCGCGAATCGGCGGCGCGGGCATGCCCCGGTGCCTGCGGCACGACCGGAACGACGGGCTTCGCGGGAGTGTTCACGAGGTGGGTGCCGGTGTCAGACACGATTCATCTCCCTGGATCCCAGCAGTCCGGACGGGCGCCACAACAAAACGAGGAGCATGACGGCGTAAGGGGCGACGCTGCCGAAGCCGTCGCCGAGGAAGTGCAGCGCGGCCGAATTGCCGTCGACGAGCGTCTGGGTCACGCCGACCACCAGCCCGCCGATCACGGCGCCCTCGAACGAGTCCAAGCCGCCGATGATGATCGCCGGAACGGCGTTCAGGGCGATCACGCCCGACGCGTGGTCAAGGCCCGGATTGGGGAACCCGGCGAGGAACACCCCCGCGACACAGGCCAGGGCGCCGCCGATGGCCCAGGAGGCGACGGCGACCTTGCGCTGGTCGATGCCCATCAGTGCGGCGGTCTGCGGGTCGTTGGCCGAGGCGCGCATCCGGATGCCGAAATCCGTCTTGTGGAAGACGAGGAAGAACACGGTGATGACGACGATTCCGGCGACGGCCGCGGCGATCCGGGCCAGGGGAAGCACCGTGCCCAGGAATTCGACGCGGCGATCGCCCCACGGATCGTGCATGGTGAGGACCCGGGAACCGATGCGTCGGGTGAGCTCGGTGGCCAGCAGGATGTCCGCGCCGATCGTGAGGATCGTCAGGACGAGGTGATCGTGGGTCCGCACCATGCCCGCCAGTTGTTGGACCAGGACGGCGCAGCCGGCGGCCGCGGCGATGCCCAGACCGACCGCGGGCAGGAAGCCGACACGGGGCGAACACTGGGCGACGATGTAGGCGCCGACCAACAGGATCGACCCGTGGGCGAGGTTGATGACCTTGGTGCCCTTGTAGGTCGCCACGAATCCCAGCGCGATCAGGGCGTAGATCGAGCCCATCGACAGCCCGAGGAAGAACAGTTGCAGGAGTTTCATGGTGTCGTTCCCCAGGGGGTTCGCGGGGTGCCGCTCGCACTCCGATTCGATCGGCTGCTGCCGAGGTAGGCGGTGACGACCGCGTCCGATCGCCGGATTTGTGCCGGTGTCCCGTCGGCTATCCGGCGGCCGAAGTCCAAGACCGTGATGCGATCCGCGATGGCCATCACCAACGGCATGTCGTGCTCGACGAGCAGCACTGATATCCCCAGGGCGTCCCTCACGTCGAGCACCAGCCTGGCGATGTCCCATTTCTCGTGGGGCGGCATGCCCGCCGCCGGTTCGTCCAGGAGCAGGATCTCCGGCTCGCTGCACAGCGCCCGGGCGAGTTCGACCCGTTTGCGGTCACCGTACGCAAGTACTTCGGCCGGCATGCCGAGCTTGTCGCCCAGCCCGACGAACCCTGCGATCTCCACGACCCGTTCGCGGTGGGCGCGTTCCTCGCACCGGGCCCGCGGCAGGCCCAGCGACGTTGCGATGAATCCCGACCGCGTGAGCCGGTGCCGCGCGACCATGAGGTTGTCCAGGACCGTCTCGTGGCCGGAGAGGGCGATGTTCTGGAAGGCCCGCCCGACACCGCACCGCGCGATCTCGTGAGCCGGCAGTCGGGTCAGGTCGGTGTCCCCGAACAGGACCGATCCCGCGTCGGGACGATAGTGCCCGCTGATCACGTTGAAGCACGAGGACTTTCCCGCACCGTTGGGGCCGATCACCACGTGCACGGTGCCGGGCTCGACGGTGAGGCTCAGCTCGTCCAACGCCTTGATCCCGCCGAAGCTCAGCGAGATCCCCGCCAACCGCAGCGACGCGCTCATGACGACCACCGGGCCGGCGGCGTGCGGGCGGGACGGGTGCGGAGTTCCTCCGCCGAGCCCGAACCACCGAGGTAGAGCTGCTGGACGGCGTCGGTCGCGCGCAGGTGATCCGAAGTACCCGACAGCACCACGCGGCCCTGCTCCAGGACGTAGCCGCTGTCGGCGATCGCCAGCGCCATGGCGGCGTTCTGTTCGACGATGAGCACGCTGGTGCCGTTGTCCCGGATCGACGAGACGATCTCACCGATCTGCTCGACCGCCTTGGGCGCCAGGCCCAATGTCGGCTCGTCCAGCAGCAACAGGCGCGGCGCGCTCATCAGTCCCCGGGCGATGGCGAGCATTTGCTGCTCACCACCGGAGAGCAGCGCCGCCCGTTGGCGGCGGCGGTCGGACAGGACGCCGAACATCTCGTACGCCTCGTCGAGACGGTCCTGCGCACGCCCCTTGAGCGTGGCCGCGCCGGCCCGAAGGTTCTCCTCCACGGTGAGGTCGGCGAAGACGCGACGGCCCTCGGGTACGTGGGCGACACCGCGGCGGACCACGGCGGTGGGGCCGAGCCGCTGGATCTCGGCTTCCTCGAAGAGGATGCGGCCCTGCACCAGTCGTCCCGAGTCGAAACCCAGGACTCCGGAGACGGCCTTCATCAGAGTGGATTTTCCGGCTCCGTTGCCGCCGACAACCGCGGTGATCCGGCCCTGTTCGACCCGGATGTCGAGCGATCGGAGCGCCGGCGCGCTCTGCCCGTAGCGGACGCTGAGGCCCTGCACCTCAAGCATGATCACTGCCCTGCTTCCCGGCGACGAGTGGCTGTTGGGAACTGGGACATTAAGGTGAAGGCCGCCACGGGTAACCCGGCTGTTCCGCCCTGTGGCACGCGGCCTCGCGAGGCTGATCCGTACCGCCGGGCGCCCTTGCGGTGCGCCGGTGGGTCCGTGGGTGAGTGTCGACGAGAACGGCGGAATCTCGGCTGCGTACCACGGTTTCCCGCCTGGTCACCCCATCGGGTACGGTTGGCCCGTTCGTCTGCCGGCGATGATGTGCTCGACCAGCGTGACAACGGCGCGCTTGCCGAACTCGCGCGTGCGGGCGTCGCCCATCACCAACGGGACACGCGGGTCCAAGTCGAGCGCCTCGCCCACCTGCCGTGCGGTGAAGTCGCACACTCCGCCGAAGCAATTGACCGCGACCACGAACGGCGTGCCGCGGTTCTCGAAGTAGTCGACGGCGGGAGACGAATCCTCGAGTCTGCGGGTATCGGCCGGCACGACCGCGCCGAGTGCGCCGAGTGCGCCGAGTGCGCCGAGCGCCAACTCGTCCCACATGAACCGGAACCGGTCCTGGCCAGGAGCTCCGAAAAGGTAAGAGCACCAGCCCCCGCGCGAGCGTGATCCGACCGAAGTCCAGGGCGACGGTGGTCGTGGTCTTGCCCTCTACTCCGCTGAGGGTGTCCACACCATCGCTCGTGTATGTGATCGTCTCCTCGGTTCGGAGGGGGCGATGTCGCTGATGGCAGTGACCATGGTGATCTTCCCGGCGCCGAATCCGCCGGCGATCAGGATCTTGACCGCCACGGGTAGCCCATCGGCATCGAGATACGACTCAGCGTCTTCGAATTCCATCGAGCACGATAGTTGGTGCGATCGGCTGATGTCAGGCGACGTCGGGCTGGACGCCGACGCCCGTCGCGGGCATGCAACACGCCCCCCGAGCAGCTGCCTCCGGACGACACGGGCAGACCGTGATCTCGGCCACGTGGTGCTGCCTGGCCCGGACAGTCGGCCGGCCGCCCGGGTCAGGCATGTGGCTGCCCACCCGGAGGCCGGTCGGGCTGCGGCGGCCGGTTCGGCGCGAGCTGCACCGAACCCGAAGGGCCCTCACGCGATCGCGAGCAGCCCCAGGTGCCGCCGGACTGCAGCCGCAGGAATAGGAGGGCTCAGGGAGCGGTGAACGGCTCGGCGCTGAAGGCGCGATGCAACACGTCGAGGAAGGCGGGGGCCGCGGGTATCGCAACCGGACCGATGCGATGGACCGCCACGCCCGGCGTCCAGGAGTTCATGACCACCGCTCCGGACAACGACGGCAGATCATTGACCGTGATCTCCCGGTCGTACTGGGGGACTCCGAGTCGTCGCAGTTGCCGACGCAGGATGGCCATGGTGGTGCCGCCGAGCATGTCGGCCCTCGGCCACACCACTGCCGAGCCGTCCCAGAAGGCGAGATTCCAGATTGTGCCTTCGCTGAGCCGGCCCCTGCGGTCCAGGAACGCGGCGTCGTCGAAACCCTGCGCGACCGCTTCTCGAAGGTAATGCGTCTTGGCTACCTCCCCCACGTGTTTCACCGCAGGCAGTACGCGTTCGTACTCCACCGTCGCCAGGGACAGCGGGCCCGTGGGGCCGTTCGACGCCGCGGCGGTACGCACCAGCACCTCGGGCTTCACCTCGGGTCCGGCCACGGTGAACTCACCCGCCGGTGAGTACACCGTGGCCGTCATCGAAAGGTCGGAGGCGCCTGTCTTCAGCGCCGTGCGAAGGTAGGACCGCACCCGCTCTTCCGGAACGGTCTGGCCGAACAGCTTCAGCGAGGCGACGCGCAGGCGCTCCATGTGGAGGTCGAGGCCGCGAATGCGGTCCCCACGCACCTGCATGGCGGTGAAGTGGGCGAAGCCGGCAAAGGCAAGCGGCGTCAGATCCTTCGTACCGGCGGCGCGCCCGTTGCGCTGCGCCACGTACGGCGAGTGGTCGTCGCGGCCTTTGATCAAGGGAACGAGTGTCGCCCCACCGGTGGCAACTCCGGCGCCGATTACGGCGCGACGAGACAATGACATGATCTTGGACCTCCATGACGACAGCGTTTGTGGAGCAGGGAGCACGAGTCGAACGTCTCGGTCGGGTCAGGACGGCGGCAGGAAGAAGGCCGGGGCCGGTTCGGTCAGCAGCGTCACCGACTTGAGATGGGTGTACATGTTCAGCGTCTCGGCGCAGAATTCGCTGCCGATGCCGCTGTCCTTGAACCCACCGAATGGGGAGCCGTCCACGAGGTTGAAGTACTTGTTGACCCAGACGGATCCGGCTTCGAGCGCGTCCGCGGTGCGCAGCGCGTCGCCGAGGTTGTTGGTGTAGAGACCGGCGGCCAAGCCGTAGCGCACGTCGTTTGCCTCGCGGATCATCGTGTCGTAGTCGTTCCACCGGATGACCGACAGGACGGGACCGAAGATCTCCTCTTGGGCGATGCGCGAGCGGTTGTCGGTGGCGAAGATCGTCGGTTCGACGAAGTAGCCGTGTTCGTTGCCGGGGATGTCCGCGCGGCGTCCGCCGGTCAGCAGTTCCGCGCCCTCGTTCTTGCCGATCTCGATGTAGTCCAGGACGCGCTTGCCCTGCTTCTGCGACACCAGGCCGCTGACGAGTGTGGCGGGGTCGGTCGGCGATCCGAGCGTGATCCGCTCGAAGCCGGCAACCAGTTTGGTCATGAACGTGTCGTAGATGTCGTCGTGCACAAACAGTCGGGTTCCGGCCAGGCAGGACTGACCGTTGCAGTACGTCACCGCGAAAGCGGCGTTGTCGACGATGGCGTCGATCTGGTCGACGACATCGGGGAAGACGATGTTGGGGCTCTTGCCGCCCAGTTCCAGGGATACCGGGACCAGGCGGTCGGCGCCCGCCGCGGCGACCAGTCGTCCCACTTCGGAGCTTCCCGTGAACGCCAGCTTCCGCACGTCCGGATGCGCCGTCAACGCGGCCCCGGCTTCCTCTCCGAATCCCGGAACGATGTTGACCACTCCGGGCGGGAAGATGTCCGTGATCAACTTGCCGAGTTCCAGGGTGGACAGCGAGGCGTGCTCGTCCGGCTTGAGGACGATCGTGTTACCTGCGGCCAGAGCCGGGGCGATCTTGAACGCGGTCATGATGGCCGGCACGTTCCACGGGATGATCTGTCCCACGACGCCGATCGGTTCACGTTTCGCTATCGCCATTCCTCCGGCGATCGGACGGTTCCACCCGGCATGGGTAAGTACCGCGGCGGCGAAGAATCGGTACTGCCCGATTGCGAGTCGATGGTCGATCACCGTCTCGCCGATCCGGCGCCCGATGTCGAGCGCGTCGATCAAGGCCAACCGATCGATGTCGGCCTCCACCGCGCGCGCCAATTCGAGCAGCAGCCCGGAACGTTCCTCGAGCGAGGTCCTCGACCACGCCGGGAACGCGGCCTTGGCAGCCGCGACGGCCGCCGCGACGTCCCCCGCCGAGCCACGCGTGACATCGGCCAGATGTTCACCGGTGGCAGCGTTGAGTGCCGGGAAGGTCTGCACCGTAGGTGAGGCGAAGCGGCCCCCGATGAGCGGTCGGTAATGCCGGTCCAGGCCGGCTTGCTCGGACGAACCGATTGTCGCGCCTGTCATGCGAGCCTCCTTGTCGGGGCGCGATGCTCGCCGCCCGGACCGGACGAAACAACCCCGGGAGCGGCGCACTGATCGAGCAACGCTTATTGCGTACTGGCTACGGTCGGCAATTTTTTGCCGATATGTTTCCGTGTCGAATCGGGAACTCTTCGTATCCGAGTGGACCGACACGGCGATCCTCGGCGAGCATGCGGGCCCACGGCCGCCGCGAGGCCCGATCGCGGCGGCCTCTCGGTGATCTCCGTCCGACCGTAGTCCCCGAGGACGCCGCCCTGCCGGGCGACCGCTTCGGCATCCTCGATGCCACCACCGCACGTTCACCGCCCTGCCCACGGACACAGACCGAACCGCACCCCCCGCGTACCTGTCGCCGGATCTCCAGCCACGGGTGGTGCTGCCGCGTGCGCCCCTCGAACGTTCGTCGCCCGAACCCGCCTCCAGCCGGACCGCGCGCCGGTCGGCGACGGCCGCGTTCAGCGAGTCGGAACGCGGTGGGCGACTACGACCAGGGCGGTGCGTGTGTGTTGCGGGCGGTGGTTTTCGGTGGTGCTCTCGTGGTTCATGGATCCAGTACAGCCCGGAGTCGGTGGACAGCCCATGGGCGAAACCCGGAAATACCTTGGTGCGCGTCTACACTCGCGCGCATGGACCCTTTGAGTGACATGCTCGGCGGCATCCGCGCCGAGGGTGCCTCCGTCAGCCAGGCCGTGCTGGAGCCGCCGTGGGCGATCCGCTTCACCGACGGTGCGCCGCTGACCATGCTCACGGTGATCAGCGGCGGCGGCCTGGTGATCCTGGCCGATGGCACCGAATTCAAGGTCGGCGCGGGCGACACCGCGCTGGTGCGCGGCCCGGCACCCTTCCACCTCGCCGACAGTGCCGCCGCGCTCGACCGCCCGCACCGGACGTACGAAATCGCCTGCTTCGATCCCGAGCGCACTCGGGTGGCCGGCACACGCACCGGTGCGGCCCCCGAGGGTCCCACCACCCTGATCGTGGGCGGTTACCGCGCCACCCGCAGCCGCCACGAGCGGCTGTTGCGCACCCTGCCGCCCGCGCTGGTGTTGCACGAGGACGCCGACGGCGTGCTGTGGCTCGACTCGGCCAGGGACGCGCTCGCGCGCAGGCATCAGCCGGGAGGCCAGGCCCTGATCGACCGCGTCCTGGACGCGGGGCTGGTCTGCACGCTGGGTTGCTGGTTCGAGCAGGAGGGCGCCGAAGCCCCGGGCTGGTACCTGGGGGCGATGGACCCGGTCGTGGGCCCCGCGCTCGAGGCCATCCATCGGTGCCCCCGCGCGGCGTGGTCGGTGGGCTCGCTGGCGGCCGAGGCGAACGTGTCGCGGGCGCACTTCGCCAAGCGCTTCACCGAGGTGATGGGCCGGCCGCCACTGAGCTACCTCACCGAGTGGCGCATGCACGTCGCCGAGGAGTTGCTGTCGGACCCGAATCGCAGCGTGGCGGAGGTGGCGGAGGCAGTCGGCTACACCGACCCGTTCGCTTTCACCACGGCCTTCAAACGCCTGCGGGGGATGACCCCGAGGCAGTTCCGCCGCCGGTCGGAGTGAGCGCCACCGCTCCCCCCGCAGATCTTCCGGGTAGAGCAGAGCGGGCCGAAGCCCGGCCCGGTGAAGCGGCCGTCGACGAACCGGTCCAGTCCGAAGATCTCGCCCCGGAGTTGCGTGTCTCGGTGACGCCGTCACCAGGTGCCCCAGTCGCCGGCCGGGAACCCGTCGGTGCCGACCGCGATCTGGTTGCCGACCGAGCCCGACACGTCGTGGCCGCGCAGACCGGACGGCCACCTGATCAGCGGCCTGTTCAGCACGCCGTCGTGGCGATTGCCGGGCCCTGCCGGGACCACCGGCGAACAACGCGTCACCGTCACCCGCGAACGCCGCGCCGCCGACCGCGCCGCCGGCGCCCGAGCCCGCGACAACGCCGCCGACCTGCGACGCCTCGCAGGCCACATCACCGCACCCACCGACCTCCCCGCCGCATCCCACGCGAGCGTGGCAAGACTGGACCAGGCCCTGGGCCGGGACGACCCCGCCGCCCTGATCGACCCCCTCAACGCCACCCGCCCACACCTGACCGCCGCCCACCACGAACTGGCCGCCCGCATCCACACCCTCGTGGACCCACCCGAAGCCGGCGCCACGACGTGAGGACCCGCCCGCTCCATGGCGGGGCTGCCGGCGCAACACTCTCACCGGCCTCCTCTGCCCAAGCCCCGAGGCCGCGTTCGGGCCAGACCTGCCGCAGCGCCGTGCGGCCCGAACGCCGCTGCGGAGCAGGTGCGTTCCACGGATCGGCAGAAAGGTCCCTCAGACGTCCTGGTCGTCCTGCGCCCCCGGCGACGCGAGCCCGCTCGGGGGAACCAGTTCATCGAGATCAAGGATCCCGGGTGGGAGGGCTGCTACGTGCAACTGCTGCCCGCCGACCAGAAGTGGTTCGAGAACGGGAAGACCCTCTACGAGGGCTGGGTGACGACCTGGTGCGTCAGAGGCTACTTCACCTCCTATCTGTGGAGCATCCGAATCATCGCCAGAAAGACGGACTGAACCGCTGCGGCGATCGCCGAACCCCGCGCCACGACGAGGGCCCCGAAACGCCCCCCCGGGGCCCGACGTGGACCACCTCGGGCGGGCGCTCAATGCAGGCGTTGGCCGTTTCGGTGCCGGTCGCGGTGGGAGTCGGCCGGTGTGGGAGCAGGTCCGCGCCAGGCTCTCGGCGCCGGGGCCGGTGATGCGAAAGGCGGAGTAACGGGCGCTCACTCGCTCGCGCCAGGGCTGGGACGGGGGGCATTTTCCTTGGATTTGGGGCCGGGGCGGCGGCTACGTGCGGCGCGGGCGCGGATCTCTTCGGTGGCTGCTCGGTAGGCGGGGGCCGCGTGGGTGAAGTAGTCGAAGAGGACCTCGCGCTGTTCGGGTGTGTAGCGGTCCAGGACCTCGGCGATCAGTCGGCGGGCGGGGGCGACCACGTCCTCGATGTCGGGGAAGGTCTCGGCTGAGGCTTCGACGATGACCCGTCGGCGGTCGGCCGCGTCCGAGGAGCGGCGTACGTAGCCGGCCTTCTCCAGCCGGTCGATGAGCCGGGTCGTTGCCCCGGTGGTCAGACCAGTGCGGGCGGCCAGGTCACCCGAGGTGATGCGTCCGACCATAGTGATCAGGCTGACCGCGTACCACTCGGTGGGCTGGAGTCCGGCGGCTTCCGCACCGGCCATCCCGTGCAGGCCCACCGCATCGAGATATTGGCGGAAGATCACGTGCTGGTCTCCGGGCGTCTCGTTTGCCATCGCTGTGGATGCCCCCTAGGCTAATGGTTGCAATAATGCAGATATTGTTTACAGGCAGATTCTGCTTCATCTTAACGAGCCGGAGGACGGTATGACCACACAGGACGACAAGACGGCCATTACCGCGGCGATGGCCGAGATGAACCGCGCGTGGGCCCGCCACGACGCCGACGCGTACGGGGCACTGTTCACCCAGGACGCCACGTACGTCACGTTCGTCGGGACGTACTACAGCGGCAGGGCCGACATCGTGGAGTGCCACCGCACGCTGTTCGCGAAGTTTCTGAAGAACACCAAGCTCACGGGGGAGATCACCGACATCCGGTTCTACGGTCCGGATACCGCGGTCGTCACCGGCCGCGGCGACACCTACAAGGGCGCCGCCGCGCCCCGGTCGTCGAAACTGTCGAAGGTGCAGACGTGCACGTTCGTGCGGGAGGCGGACGGGCAGTGGCGGGTGGCGGCCTTCCAGAACACCCAGCGCAAGCCGCTGTTGGAGGCCATCTCCTTCAAGACCGCCCCCGGCACCATACCGGCCGCACAGAAGTGACCGGGTCTACCGCCCGGTGCACGGCTCTGGTCACTCGTGGCGGACGGCCGCGAACGCGGTGACGCGCACCGATCGACGCGGCGGCCAGGACGTCACACGAACGGCGTCCGAGGTGCACCTGCCGAACCTCGTGCCGCCGGTGCCATTCCGTGTCCGCGTTGCGCCGGTGCATGTTCTTCTGGAGGTAGGCCCACTTGCGCATGGCGGCGCAGGACGGCGTCGCGTCCGCAGGCCGGGACGTGTTCGTGGTCGGCGTCGCGCCCGCCGCGGACCTTGTCGAACTCGCATATCGGGGTCGTGTCGCGGGCCGGTGTGAACTGGCCCGGCCCTGCAGCCATCCCGTGGCCGAGCGGCCGTCCTCGGCCACGGTGACCGCGAAGTCTCCCAACCGGCCCCACGGGAACACCGGATCCCCGCCCGGGCGCAGCTGTTCGATCCACGGTTGGGGAACGTGGTCGACGGCGTAGGTGGCGATGACGACGCACGCCACCGCGCGGAGGTCCTCGACCACGAGGTCTACCCCGAGCCCCACCACAAAGCCGCCGCGCTCCTGTGCGAACTCGCCCGGAACCCGAGCCTGGAGACGAGGAACCTGCTGTTCGCTGCCACCGTCACCGCGGCCTACCTCGCCGCGTGCGGTCTCCCGGTGAGCCCCGGCCTGGACACCGTCCTCCCCCTGGCCCACGCCGCACGCGAAGGCCTCCCGGTGCGGGAGGTCGCCACCCAACTCAAAACCTGGACGAGTTGAATCCACCCGCCACCCTCCGACGCACACCCAGCCGGACGAAGACCGTCGCCCGGGCCGGATGACGACACGCGGGTGTCGGGAGGGCCTCGAGTTCGGGGTCGGGCCAGGGCCGGGTGACGGCCCAGGTGGGGCCAGTGGCGACGTCCTCACAGGTCGGCGACCGTGACGTCGGCCCCGAGGCTGCGGGTGCCGGCGGGCGTGGCCTCGGTCCGGCCCGGCGAAAGACGTAGCGAGACTGGCCTTCTCCGCAGCGTCGGTGAGTCGCAAGTGCCCTCCGAGAAGGTGGGCCGAACCGCCGACCAGGAGGAAGGGCTTCGGAGGACTCCCGTGTCAGTCTCCGTCCGTCGGCTTCGGGAAGAATCCGGATCTTCCCGACCCCGCCCCGGCGAATTGGTAGACGCGTGCCTGCGCGAGCACGTCGGCGGGCGGGTCGCCGTTTTCGTGCGCTCGCGCAGTGGAGCCGACATCTGCTCCGCCGCCGCGATCTGTTCGTCGGCGCGGTGGGCCCCTCCCACGAGGGATGCCCGTCGGGCGTTGAGCTCGTCGAACTGCGTGCGCAGGTCCGCGATTGTGGGGAGGAGGTCTGCGAGCGGGGCGCTCGTCTTCGCGCTCTCGCTCTGTACCGCGATGTGCAGCCGGGTGCTCTCGGGCTCTCGGTGTCCCGGGTCCTGGTGCTCCGGCTCGGCGCCGCAGAACACGCAGGTGCCCATCCGGAAGTAGCCCAGGACGCTTCCCGCCTCGGTGACCACGTCCAGGCGGGCGAGATCGGATCGGTACTGGACCTCGAGAAGGACGAACCTGGAGACGAGGTCGCCGACCTCGGCCAAGCGCACTTCCAGCGTCGCGCGTTCCTCGGCCATGCGCATGCGTGTCATGACGGCGTCGAGATGGCGGTCGGTCATCACGCGCAGCGTGGCGGAGTGTTCGTCGTTGGAGGCCTGCATGCGCGCCTGGCGCGCGGAGTTCCCTGACGTTTTCCTGGGTGGTCAACTTGCCGTTCAGGTCGAACAACGGATAAGTGCACGAGATCGCTCAGGGCCAGGCTCCGGGTGCCGCCGGCCTCGTTCTTGCGGACCTTCAGTCCTGTCAGGCCGAGTTCGCCGAGCAGGAATTGCGAGAGACTGTCTTGCTGCTTGCCGTGTGAATCGCCGTGACCTTGGCGTCGGCTGGTCGCGTCACCACGCCTCTGAGATCCTCCCGGTGGCACGAAGGTGGCACGGCCGCGTGGTAGGGCGCGACCGACGACGGCCCGGCGCAGCCGCGGTGAAGGGCACCACGCGGGCGGCTGCGTCGAAGGTGCGCGGCAGATGCGCGGCGAAGGTGTCGTCGACGCGGACGCCGTTGCCGAACAGTTCCAGGACGAATGGCGCATCGGGCTGCCGGTCCGCTCCCTCGAACCCTGGCCCTCCGGGTCGAGGGCGAGGATGCCGCTTGACCTCAACCTTTCTTGAAGTGTGAGGGTCATGTCATCGAACGGCGAGACGAGGAGATTCCGATGACACGGCCCGAGATCCTGGTGACCGGCGCGACCGGAAAGGTCGGCGGCGCGCTGGTGTCCCGACTGCACGCGGCGGGCGTGCCCGTGCGGGCGTTGGTGAGAGCGGAGGCGGACTTCCCGGAAGGTGTGCGGGCGGTACGGGGCGATCTCGGTGATCCCGCGTCGCTGGACACGGCCCTGCGGGGCGTCGACGCGGTCTTCCTGGTGTGGCCCTTCATGAGCGCCGAGGGCGCATCGGATGTGATCGACGCGATCGGAAGGCACGCCCGACGGGTGGTGTACCTGTCGTCCGCCGGCGTCGGGGGCAAGGAGGAGAAGCCTGGCGAGGCGATCACCATGTTCCACACGGAGTTGGAGCGGCTGATCGAGGCATCGGGCCTGGAGTGGACGGCGCTGCGGCCCACCGGGTTCGCGAGCAACACGCTGGGCTGGGCGGAGGAGGTCCGCACCACCGGTGCGGTACGGGCGCCGCTGGCCCGGTTGGCCCGCCCGCTGATCCACGAGGCGGACATTGCCGCGGTCGCCGTTCGGGCGCTGACGACCGACGCCCTGCTCGGCGCCCGCCCGCTGATCACCGGCCTCGAACCGGTCACCCAGGAACGCCAGGTGGCGCTGATCGGCGAGGCGATCGGGCGGCCGGTGCGGTTCGAGGAGATCACCCTGGACGAGGCCGGCGCGCAGATGAGGGCCGCGGGCTGGCCGGCGGAGCTGGTGGAGGCCGTGTTGCCGGCCCAGTTGGAGATGCTCGAGCACCCGGAACCGGTCAACGACGAGGTGGAGCGCATCACGGGTACCCCGGCCCGATCCTTCCGGGAGTGGGCGGTGGACCACGCCGCGGACTTCCGCTGACAGGGACATCCATGCGTTGACACGGAAAGGCGGCTCGGGACCAAGGAATTCGCGGACCGCGATGCGGCACGGGCCGGACCGTTCGACGCGCAGGCGAGGCGATACCGATGATTCCTGCGGTCGTTGTTCGCAGGGGCAGGACCGCTCTGGGGAGCGACGGGCCCGCTTCGCGTTGCGCGTGCACGCGGGGCGGGCCGGTCGGGTCGTGAGAGTTGGAAGACCTCCCCGCGTGCGTAGGCCCGGAACCTGAGTACCGGGGTCGCGACTTGTGCGATCTCCTCGATGCGTCGCCGGGGCGCGGATGCCGCCCGCCGGGCTCGGCGGGCATCCACCGCCGCCATCCGACGCGGCGAACGCCGGGTGACCGGCCGGTCCGATGTCCTCGCCGAGGATTTTCGGAATGGGACAGTATTCACTCGCGCCCGCGCTGAGCCCTTCGGCCCGGTGACAACCCGGGATTCCCCGGACCGGTTCGACGTGTGGACCGCTGGACCGCCTGTAGGTTCGCCCGGTCTCGTCCCTATGCCCCGCCACGCCGCTCCCTGCTCACGCCCGCGATCGCGCCGCGCTGCACGGTCCGATCATGGGGGAAGAGGCCCCGGCGCGGGGCGATTCATTGGGCATCTACCATGCCTGTCGAATTGTACTGCGAATCAGTCATTTTCTGTCATTTCGTCAATAATGTTCCTTTGGTAGTGTCCCGGCCGTCGGAGGATGCGGCCGGGGCACCGCCCCGACTCGCGGGCCATCGTGGGGATCCCGACCCGACCCTCGCGACGGCCGGCGCACCCGGACGCACGCCCGGCTCGTTGAGCGTGTACGCACCGACCGCCCCCGTGGGCAGGCCGCCCGCCCGGGGTTCCATCCCCCAGGACGCCGGGCGACGCCCCTCCCCTCTCCGGCCGAACCCGGGGTTGTCTCCGGCCGAACCCGAGGTTGTCCGGGCCGTCTTCGGGTGCCGGGATCGGTCTGCGGTCACCGGCTTCGGGCGTAGTGTGCTCGGGTTTTGGCGCGGTTGCCGCATTCGGCCATCGAGCACCATCGCCGTCGTCCGTTCTTGGACACGTCCGCGAACCAGAGTGTGCACTCCGGGTTCGCGCAGCGTCTGATTCGCTCCGGATCCGTGGTGCGGAGCAACTCCAGGTAGGCGCGCGCCGCTTCCCAGGCCGGTCGCCATGCCGGGTCGGTGACGTCCACCTGCTCGGTGGGGCCCTGCGCGCCGAGTCCGAGGCGGATCGTCCCGCGTGCGAGGACCGCGTCGAGGTCCTGGTAAGCCCCTTCCTCCAGCGCGGCGCGGATCGCCTCCCGGGTGGCGACGAGCGCGTCGCGCACCGCGTCGAGGACCGTCTCGGGCGTGGTGTCGAGGAGTTCGTCCAAGGCGTGTTCGGCCAGCCAGGCCCGCAGCAGGGCCGAGTCGTCCAGGTGGTCGTGCCGGGCGCCGTGCAGCGGCCAGTGCGTGTTCGCGAGGTCCAGCGCCAGGGGTTCGCCGGTCAGCGGTCGGATGTCCATACCGACCAATCTAACCGATGAATGAGTGTTGACAGGTTAGATTCCGGCCATCTAATGTCTGGGCATCGAGCTAGTCGTTAGAAACAGGGGGGTGGCTCTAGTGCCGCGCATCGGCAGTACCGGGGCAGGACTGGCGGCCATGACCGTGTCGTTCGGCCTCAACTTCTCCGCGGGGGTGTTCTTCGCACCGGTCGCGGAGGACTACGGCATCGGCGCCGGGACCCTCGCGGTCGCGGCGGCGCTGTCCACGGCGGTCACCGGCGCCGCCCAGCCGCTGGTCGGCGTCCTGCTCGACCGGATCGGCGCGAAGCGGGTGATCGTCGCGGCGCTCCTGCTGCTGTCGACGAGCTACCTGGCGCTCGGCGCGGCCCGCGGCGCCGGGCAGTTCGTGGCGGCGTACGTGGTGCTCGGCGGCCTGGGCTTCGCGGGTTCCTCCAGCCTCGCCGTCAGCACCCTGATCGCCCGGGCCGAAGGCGACCGCGCGGCACCGGCGCTGGCCCGCGCCACGATCGGCATCAACCTCGGGCAGCTGGTCGTCCCGTGGGCGGCGGCCGGGCTGTTCGGGCCGTTGGGGACGCGCGGCACGTACGCGGCGATCGGCGCGGCGGGGCTCGCCGCCACCGCGGTGCTCGCGGCGGCGGTCCCCACGGACCGTCAGACCGCAGCCGTGCCGGGTGCTTCCGAAGTTTCCAAGGCTTCCGGCGCCGCCCTCGCGACCGAGGGAGCGGGGCCGGGCCTGCCGAAGCGGCAATCGCTGGGCGGCCGCGGGCGCACCCTCGCCGCGTTCGGGCTGCATGCCGCGACCCTGTACGCGATGGTCCTGCTGCTCCCCAAGCACGCCGTCGAACTGGGCTGGTCGGCCGCGGCCGGCGGCAGCCTGGTCGCGGTGGCCGCCGCCGCTGCCGCGGTGTCGTCCGCGGTGACCGCACGCCTCGTCGGTCACACCGCGCCCGAACGCCTGCTACCCGTCATGCACACGCTGCGCGCCGCGTCCCTCGTGCTCGCGGCGGCGGCTCCCGACCCCCGGCTGCTCATCGTCGCCGCCGCGCTGTTCGGCGCCGCGTCGTTCACGGTGATCCCCCTGACCATGGCGATCGTCACCCGCGGCCTCGACCCGGCACGCCTGGGTCGAACGCTCGCCCCGGCCTGGATCGTTCACCAGGGCTCGGCCGGCCTCGGCCTCGCCCTGGCCGCCGCCGGACACGCCGCCACCGGCGGTTACCGCGCCTACTTCGCGGCCGGCGTCGGGCTCAGCCTGCTCGCCGCCGTCCTGACCTCGACCACCGCGAGAGCGACCCGTACCGCCGCACGCAACACCGTGTCGACCGCAGCACTCGCATCCTCCGCATCCACTTCGTGACCCGGAAAGGGACGATCCCCATGAACGCCATCGCCACCCCCGCAACCGCCGCCACCCCCACCGCCGCCGACCGCGCCATCCGCCACGCCACCGTGGAGAT
Organism: Embleya sp. NPDC127516; assembly: GCF_044765325.1. Classification (NCBI taxonomy): domain Bacteria; kingdom Bacillati; phylum Actinomycetota; class Actinomycetes; order Kitasatosporales; family Streptomycetaceae; genus Embleya; species Embleya sp. NPDC127516. The sequence continues at coordinate 42,648 of NZ_JBIWJT010000031.1, forward strand.
CGACGGACTGAACGTCTTCTACCGCGAGGCCGGCGACCCGGCGAACCCCACGCTGCTCCTGCTGCACGGCTTCCCGTCCAGCTCCGCGATGTACCGCGACCTGATCGGCGAACTCGCCGACACCTACCACCTGGTGGCCCCCGACCACATCGGTTTCGGGCAGTCGGACGCACCGGCCGTGGACACCTTCCCGTACAGCTTCGACAAGCTGACCGAGGTCACCCTCAAGCTCGTCGACCACCTCGGCCTGGACCGGTTCGCGTTGTACATCCAGGACTACGGCGCCCCCATCGGCCTGCGGATCGCCGCAACCCACCCCGAGCGCGTCACCGCGTTGATCAGCCAGAGCGGCAACGCCTACCTGGAGGGCTTCACCCCGTTCTGGGACGTCCTGTTCGCGCACGCCAAGGACCGCGAGACGCACGAGCCCGCGGTGCGCGAACTGCTGACCGCCGAGGCCACCAAGTGGCAGCACACGCACGGCATCCCGGCGGACCGCCTGGCCCGGGTGGCCCCCGACGCGTGGGTCCTGGACCAGGCGTATCTGGACCGGCCCGGCAACAAGGAGATCCAGCTCCAGCTTTTCTGGGACTACCAGTTCAACCTGGACGGCTACCCGACCTTCCAGGAGTACTTCCGCACCCACCGGCCGCCGACGCTGGTCGCGTGGGGCGCGGGCGACGAGATCTTCGGCCCGGACGGGGCCCGCGCATTCGCCCGCGACCTGCCCGACGCGGAGATCCACCTGCTCGACGCCGGGCACTTCGCGCTCGCCACCCACACCCCGGAGATCGCGGCGCTGATCCGCGACTTCCTCGGGCGCAACATCTCCTGACCGGCACGCACACGCACATTTCCGCGCACGCGGTGCCGCACTCGCCCACCGGGGCCGAGCGCAGCACCGCGTCGTGCCGGGACGCGCCGGCGGGTGTGGGTGTCGACGTCACCGAGCAGAAGGAGCGGCCCGCGATGTCGGCGGTAGGGGCGGTGCGGGCGGACCGGTGGGCGCTCACCCTCGCCGCGGCGGCCGCGTTCCGGGAACGCGAGGGGCACCTCACCGTCCCGCGCAAGCACGTCGAATCCGTTGAACACGGCGGCGAGGCGCACCAGGTCAGGTTGGGGGCCGCCCTCGCGAACGCGCGACAACGACGCGCCACATACCCGCCCGAGCGGCTCGACGCGCTTTCCGCGCTCGACATGCGATGGACATCCACCGCGGCCGTCGGCGTCGAGGTGACCTGGGACCGCACCGCCACCTGCGGCAAGCGCCACGCCCAGCTGCACGTCCTCGCCGACGAGTCGTGCGACCTGCAGGCAGTGGCACACAGTCGGTACGGCGTTTCCGGTGCCACAACCCACTGGCCCCTCCTGAGCCGTTCGGCCCAGGAGGGGCCTTGTTTCAGGCCTCGAGCAGGGACTCGAGGACGCGGGCGAACTTTGCCGGCTCGGCGCTCGCGCCGAGGTGGTTGCCGGGCATGTCGATCAGAGGCAGCTCCAAAAGTTCAGCGAGTGCGCGGGTCGCCCGGCGTGCCATCTGGTGATGGCTCAGGGAGCCGGCGCACAGCGTCACCGAAACGCGACGGATGGCCTCGATGTCGGGGACGTAGAAGACCGTGGGGCCGGCCATCCGACCCAGGAAGTAGCGGTTCTTGTCGAGTTCCTCGACCGGTAGCCCGGGCAGCGCCGTATGGGCGGGAGGCGTCTGATCGGGTCCCGTGTGGTGGGCAGCGCCGCTGAGGTCGAAGAACTCCTGCACTGCCCGCTGAGGATCGGCCTCCGCAGCCTCGAACGCTGCTGCGGCTCGGTCGGCCAGGTCTGTGTCGTCCAGGAGGGACACCAGGGGCGGTTCATGCAGGACTGCCCGGCCGATCACGTCAGGATGCCGTCTACCCAGTTCCAACAGCGTCACGGCACCACCACTGGTACCGGCGAACAGGGCGGGGCCTCCGGTGAATCCGTCGACGAGTGCGGCAAGGTCCTCGGCGAGGGCCTCGGGCGTGGGCTCTGCCATCCCCGGGACCGCGCGGCTGGCACCGGTACCACGCGGATCGTGGGTGACGACGGTGAACCGGCCTGCGAGCTCATGCGCCAGTGCTGCGAAACCGGCCCGCCCGGCCGGCGCGCCGACGAGGAACAGCAGTGGCCCCTCACCCTGGACACCGAAGGCGATCGTGCAGTCCGGTCGGTCGAGAAGTTCCACCGAACTCGTGATCCGATCGTCGAAGTCCGCGATCTTGCGAGTGATCACATCCAGCGCACGGTCCAGTTCCTCGCGCCTGTCGTAAACACGACGGCGATGAGCCTTCAGCAATCCCACTCGGAGCCCGGCCGGATCGGTCGCCGTGTCGTCGGCGCCTGTGAACTGTGCGATGTCGGCAAGTGGCATCCCCGTCTCACGGAGATGAACCAGCATGCGGATCAGCTCGACGTCGGCCGTCGTGTATCGGCGACGTCCCGCGTTGTCGCGCCCTGGCGACGGTACGACTCCCTGACGTTCGAAGTATCGCAATGTGTCGGGCGCCAGACCGATCAACGCCGAGACCTCCGCGATACCGAACACCTCATCTGCCTCACTCATGCCTCAAGCCTCGCCCCTGGACCTCGGTACAGGTCAAGCGACGGCCGGCCGCGGCTTGGACACAACCAATCGCCCTTTCCGGTTCGAAACGGCCGCCGGCACGTTGCTCCGCCCAGGAAGGGGATGGGGATGCGGCTGATCGACCTCCGCTCTCCAGCCCCGGAACCCGTCGGTGGTGACGGACTTCGTGCGGCCATCGACCCCGATGAACGCGACCGGCCCCGCGGCCACCTCGCCGCTGCACGCTCGGTACGCCCCGGGACCGTACGACGGGCGGCCACGTCGCGCCGTCGCCCGGCCGCCGACGTGAACGGCCCACTCCGCCTCGACAAGCCCAAACGGTCCTCGGTGGCACGGAAAACAGTCAGCGGCCGGCCGCCGCGAGGACGAGTTCGGCCGTCTTCCGGGCCGCAAGGGCGGGGTGAGCGTCGGGACGGGTGACCGCGTGGGCGAGGACGCCGTCGACGAGGACGAGGAGTTGGGTGGCGCCGAGTTCGGGTTCGGGATGGCCGAAGTGGGTCAACTCGTGGGTGAAGAGGGCGTGTAGGCCGTCCTTGTAGCGGCGGATTTCGGCGTGGGCGGGGTGGTCCCGATTCGTGAGGGCCATATCCGCGGAGGTGTAGCGGCAGCCGTTGAAGGCCGGGTCGGTGGTGATCCGCTCCAGTTCGTCGAAGACGGCGAGGATGCGCGCGTGCGGGTCGTCACCGGCGGCGTCCATCACCGCGCGGTAGCGGCCCTTGTCGGCTGCGAGACGCAGCACTTCGGCGATGAGGCCGTCCTTGCCGCCGAAGTGCTGGTAGAGGGAACGGCGTGCGACGTCGGCTTGCCTCAGGATCGCGTCGACTCCGACGTGTACGCCTTCACGGTAGGTCAGGTCGCGGGCGGCTTCCAGCAGGCGTTCGCGGGGTCCGGGGCGCGTCGTGCTCATGGGCGGAAGTATCCCATGGAGTTGACAGGTAGATCAACTGGTCGATCTACTCTGCGTATACCGATCGTTCTACCTCCAGGAGCGGCCATGTCCGGGGCAATGACCCTGCCCACCGTGTTGACCGGTGTCTTCGTGACGATCCTCGACTTCTTCATCGTCAACGTCGCCATTCCTTCCGTCGAAAGCGACCTGCACTCCGGATCCACCGCGACCGAGTGGGTGGTGGCCGGGTACGGTCTCGCCTACGGTTCCGGCCTGATCCTCGGCAGTCGGCTCGGCGACATCCACGGCCGTCGCCGCGTATTCACCATCGGTCTGGCCCTGTTCACCGTGGCCTCGGTCGCCTGCGGGCTCGCTCCCGACGCGAACACGCTCGTCGCCGCCCGCATCGCGCAGGGCCTCGCTGCGGCTGTGCTCTCCCCGCAGGTCCTGGCCATCATCAGGACCGCGTACGTCGGCTCCGCGCAGGCCCGGGCCGTCGGCGCCTACGCCATGACCATGGGTTTGGCCGCGGTGTTCGGCCAACTCATCGGCGGCGCACTCATCCAGGCCGACGTGTTCGGTCTGGGCTGGCGCGCCTGCTTCCTCATCAATGTGCCCATCGGCCTGGTTGTTCTGACGGTCGCCAAGCGCGTGCTGCCGGAAAGCCGCAACGAGTCGGCCGCCCGCCTCGACCCGATCGGCGCCGGGCTGATCACCCTCGCCCTGATCGCCGCCCTGCTCCCGCTGATCGAGGGACGCGAGCAAGGCTGGCCGATGTGGACATGGTTCTCGTTCGCCGCAGCGGCCCTCCTACCCGTCGGCTACGTGCTGCGGCGTCACGAGGCGCCGGTGGTCGACACCGCCTTGTTCCGCGAACGGGCCTTCACCATCGGGATGTTCGCCACCCTGGTGTTCACCATGGGGATGGCCGCGTACTTTCTGGTCTTCGCGCTCTACATGCAACAGGCTCGAGATCTGGACGCGCTCGAGGCCGGACTGATCTTCGCCCCTGTGGGGATGGGCTACCTCACCGCCTCTCTGATCGCGCCTCGCCTCGTCGCGCGCTTCGGCCGACACGTGATCACCGCAGGAGCCGGAGTACGCGCCCTCGCCCTCACCGGCCTCCTCCTCGCGGTTCACCACGACGCCCCGCTCGCCGTCATGGCCCCCGTGCTGGCGGTCGACGGCCTCGGCATGGGCCTTGCCCTCGCCCCGCTCCTGGGTACGGTGCTCGCCGCTGTCCCCCAGCGGCACGCGGGCGCGGCGGCAGGCGTCCTCACCACCGCCCAGCAGGCAGGCGGCGCGCTCGGCGTCGGCATCGTCGGAGTCGTCTTCTACGGAGCCGCCGACAACGGCGACAACATCCCACAGGCATTCGAGCACAGCCTGGTGTACCTGATCGCAGTCGCAGTGGCGCTGGGCATCCTGGTGCGACTGCTGCCCGAACCGCGGGTGACCACCCCCTCACCTCCCCACCGATCCGTGCAGCCGACCCGCCGGCAGCCGACTCCCACGTCCTGAAGCCACTGACCCACGAAATTCCCGAGGAGAACACGAACCATGCGCATCACCGACCCCGACTCCTTCGCCCACCGCTACGTGGCCATGTGGAACGAACCGGAACACGGGGCCCGCCGGTCGGCCATCATCGAATTGTTCGCCCCCGGCGCCGTCCACTACACGCCCACACGCGAGGTCCACGGGCACGCGGAAATGGAATCCCGGGTGCGGGGATCGTACGAGCAATGGGTCAAGCCGGGCGTCCACTTCTTCCGAGCGGCCGGCGCCGACGCCCACCACGACGCGGTACGGCTCACCTGGGAAATGGTTTCTGCGGCCACCGGCGAAATTGCCTCCGTGGGAACGGACTTCATCGTCGTCGACGCGACCGGGCGCATACTCGCCGACTACCAGTTCATCGTGAGCTGACAGATCGGATCGGCCACGCGCGTAGCCGGCCGCATGACTGCCACCAGCGAGTTTCGTATCGCTCGCATGCATCAGGGCACCTACCGCGGCCGCTTCGGAAAGCTCCCTGTCCGTAGCAAGGCGTCCGGGACCAGCTCTGCCCCGGAACGTAGCTCGTAGCCATCGGTCCAGGCGGTTCTTCACTCCCGACAGTGTGACGGGACCGCCTGGACCCGGCCGCCTTTCGAACACGGGATCCTTCGCCGCCGGTGCCCTGACGGGCGCCTGCGGCGAAGGATCCCGGAATCGTCGATTCCGCGTCTGCCGGAGCAGCACAAGAGCCTCGCCAAGACCGTCGTCACCTCCGCCGGGGTGCCGGTCCTGCCCAGGTCGCCATCCCCATCCGGCGACCGCGACCCGCTGCGGAACCCTGGAAGTGGACGGCACACCCATGGCCCTGCCGCCCCCGGAGACCCCTGCCCACCGACGCGGAGTTCCACGACAGCGACCGGGCCCGTGTCGATCCGCGTCACGTGTGGCGGGACGGCTCCGATCGTCGTGCCGGTCCGTTCCTCGATGGAAGGGCCTGTGGTGCCCCGGGGGTTCGAGTCCCCCGGGGCACGATGGGAGGGGTCAGACGCCGAAGGCGGCGGGGTACTCGATGGTTCCGGTGGGGACGGTGCGGGTGGTGTCGAGGGCCATGGCCATCATGGCCTCGTCCGGGACCTCGAAGGGTGCGCGGATACCGAAGCCGGAGGCCGGTGTGAAGCCGAACCGCGGGTAGTAGTCGGCGTGTCCCAGGACGAGGACGAGGTTTTCGCCCATGGCCCGGGCCGCGTCGAGCCCGGCACGGATCGCGGCGGAGCCGGCGCCGGTGCGCTGGGCCGAGGGCACGACCGCGCAGGGTGCCAGGGCGAGGGCGGGTGCGCCGTCCACGTGGCAGCGGGTGATCAGCGCGTACCCGGTCGCGGTGCCGTCGGGGGCCGTGCTGACCATGGACAGTCCGTCGATCCACGCCTTCGGGTCGGCGCGCAGGGCGTCGACGATGTCGGCCTCCAGGCCGGTGGGGAAGGCCGCGAGGAGGATCTCGCGGATGGCTGGGAGGTCCTCGGTGGTCTCGGGGCGGGTGGTCCAGGTCGTCATGGTCTCGTCCTCGGTGGTGTGGGGGGTGTGGTCGTGGGGGCGGAGGATGTAGAGCGCGTAGTCGTAGTCGCCGCCGTGTTCGCGCCGCATGTCGATCTCCGTGCGGTGTGCGGCCAGGGCCTGCGACATGCCGGGGTGCCGCCGGTCGGCTCGGTCCATGCGCTCGGTGAGCGGCGTGTAGTACTCGTCCCACCAGTCGCTTTCGGGCAGCGGGCGGTGCGCGTGGAGGCGGTAGCCGGCGGCCCGGGCGGCGGCGGTGTTCGCGGCGTGGGTGCGCAGCGGGTAGACCGCGTCCCAGTAGGCGCGCACCGGGTCGGCGGGGTGGGGCACGGTCCATTCGATCTCGGTGAGGACGATGACGCCGCCCGGGGCGAGCAGGCGACGCCAGGCGCGCAGGGCGACGTCGAAGCCGATGGTGTAGACGGACCCTTCGGCCCAGATCACGTCGAAGCCGTGGTCGGGGACGGGCGGTCGGTCCATCGAGCGGTTGACGACCGTGATCCGGTCGCCCAGGCCCCGGCGGGCCGCTTCGGCGGCGAGGCTGTCCAGGAACGGCTGGTGCAGGTCGACCGCGGTCACGTGCGCGCCGGCTTCTTCTTTCGGCCAGGAGCAGTGCGGAGCGGCCGGGGCCGCAGCCGGCGTCCAGGATCCGCGGGTGCTCGGGCAGCGGTCCGGCCATCTTCAATGCGTGCCGTGTGGTGGCGTCCGAGCCCGGGCCCTGCCGGGGCAGGCCGTGGTGCAGGGTGAAGAACGCCTGCGTCACCGGGTCTCCGCCGTGGGTGGGGGTGTCGTTGTTGGTCATTTCCGGTTCTCCCGGAACCGGTAGGTGGCGCGCAGGTGGCGGGTGATGTCTTTTTTGGTGGCCTCGCGGTCGGCGCGCAGCCGGGCGTCGGTGCGGGAGGCGGAGTAGGCGTTCTCGCGCAGTAGTCGGTGGTAGCTGTCCAGACGGCGTCGGGGGATCTCGCCGGTCTCGACGGCGGCGAGCACCGCGCAGCCGGGTTCGTTCTCGTGTGCGCAGTCGGTGAACCGGCAGGTCTGTGCGAGGTGTTCGATCTCGGCGAAGGTCTGTTCCAGCCCGCTGTGGGCGTCGTGGAGACCGATGGCGCGCAGGCCGGGGGTGTCCATCAGGACCCCGCCGCCGGGCAGCGGGAGCAACTCCCGCCAGGAGGTGGTGTGTCGGCCCTTGCCGTCCGCCTCGCGGACTGCGCCGGTGGCCAGCCGGTCCTCGCCGAGCAGCCGGTTGCCCAGCGTGGACTTGCCCGCTCCGGAGGGGCCGAGCAACACGACGGTGCCGCTCACGACGGCGGTGAGGGTGTCCAGGCCCTGTCCGGTCACGGCGCTGGTGACGAGGACGTCCACACCGGCGGCCACCCCGGACACCTGCTCCTCCGCGGAGGCCGGGTCCGCGCATGCGTCGGCCTTGGTGAGCACCACGACCGGCCGGGCGCCGCTCTCCCATGCCAGGGCGAGCATGCGTTCGGTCCGACCGTGGTTGAGCGGTGCCGCGAGCGAGACCGTCACCACGACGGTGTCGACGTTGGCGGCCAGGACCTGGCCGTGCGAGGTACGCGAGGAGGACGAGCGCACCAGGGCGGTGCGACGTTCCAGCGTCGCGTGCAGCACCGGGGCACGGCCGTCGGCGGGGCGCAGTGCCGCCCAGTCTCCCGTGCACGGCGCCGACGACGGGTCACCGTGATCGGCGGTGCCGGGAATGTCCGCGCGGAGGATTCCGGCGTCGGTGACCGCCTGGCACGAGCCGCGTTCGGCCCGCGCGATGCGGGCGGGGGTCAGTCCGGCGGCGCGGTGGGGCGCGAAGGCGTGTTCACACGCCTCGTCCCAGCCGTAGTCTGCCAAGGAATGCGGTTGAGGATGCTGTGTAAAGGATTGAGACAACGTAGGGACCCTTGAAAAGGGACCCCGATCGGCACAGTGGATCGCCTACCGCGAGCTGTCGAAGCTCGTGCGGGGGCATCGCCGTCAGGTCAGACCGGGGCCCGGGACGTGAGGATGGTCCGGCGGGCACTGCACACGGCAGCGGCCTTGGCGACAGACATCAACTCACCCCCCTTTTCGGTCCCGCAGCGACCTGGTTGTTGCTGCGCCAGTGAGGTTAGCGCCATTCCCGGTTTCGGACAACACCCGGAACGGAGGTGCGTCGGCGCACGGTTCGGCTCGGGCGGCGCGGTCGCGTGCGGCGACAGGTCGAGCCCAGTGCGTTGGGGCTGGCCGGGCAGGAGCAGGCAGGCGGCCGTCGCCGCGCGGAACGGCTCCGGGTGGCGTCCTTCGCGGGGCTGTAGCCGAATCCCCCAGTCCGGCCACAGGAGTTGGGGGACGAACCTGCTGCGATCTCGCGAGGCTTCGTCGCGTGGCAGACGGGCGGTGGGCAGCGGGGTGCGATGTCGGATGCGGTCGACGAGGTCGAGTCGACGTCGGCGGCACGCAGGAGCGGGCCCCGTGCTTGTTCGGACAACCGGCGCCGGCTCCCAAGGGGCATGCCGTCGGGGACGACCCGGGTGGTGATCCGGCCTCGCCGGCGGATCGCCCGCAACTCCGCGATCGCGGCCGCCTACTCGCCGGCGTCGAGCAGGCGCCGCGCCCAACGGCTTCCGTCTCGTCCAGGGCCAGTGTCCAACCCCGGACCCGCCCACTCGTGGTCAGGACCATGCCGGCCGCCGGCTCGCCCACGCTCATCCTCGACCGGCCCGGATGCCCGAAGAACTCCAGCATCGCCCGGTTGAAATCCCGCATCCCCGTGCTCCCGGTCAATCCGATCCGGGATACCGGCCACCGCTCGTGCCCGGACGCCGTGTACTCGCCCTCCTCCGCAACCGTCCGCCGGTGGAACGCCCGGCCCATCGCCAGCACCGACGTGCTCTTGCCCAGCCGGGGAACACGTCGACCGCCGCCGCGCCCTTGGCCTTGTCACCGTCCTGCGGATTGCTGTCCAGGATGTCCCACAAGTCCTCGTGCTGCGCCTCCAGTTGCGGCGTCCTCAAAGACCCGAGGTTGGCGTGCCAGACGCGGCGGGCCCGGTCGAAGGCGATCCTGGCCGCATCCGGCAGAGCACGCAGCTCGACCGTCGTCAGGGACTCGGGTTGCACCCGGGCGGGCGCGTTGAATGGGGAATCTGGACGGTACCGCCGCGCGGCTGGCGGAGTTGTCGCGGTACGGGGTGGACGGCAAGGCGACGCTGCTGCGGCGGCACGGCGATTCCCAGGGCGGTTGGCGACGTTGCCGGCCACTGCCGTGTATCCGACGACACGGGCCGTGGACGATGCGCTGGATCTGCTTTGCTGATCGCCACGAAGCTGCCGGCGAAAGCCGAGCGGGAGACGGTGAAGGGCAAGATCAAGACGCTGCCGAAGGTGGAACGGGCGTCGGCGAAGCCGGCGACCGCCTTTCAGGTCGTGTTCGACACGACCTCGAAACGGGTCGACACCGACACCGGCGAGATCCACAGGCCCGCCGTGGGGTCGTTCGAGGCGATGTGGCAGCGCATCGAGGCGGTGGTGCCGCGCCGGGAACCGGCCGCCGCGATCGCGGCGCTGTTCGAGTTGGCGCCCCCGCCGGACTCGGACGGGACGAGGCGTGCCTGCCCACCGGAACAGTTCAACGACTGTGCAGGTAGCGCCGGGGCGTGGTGCCGACCGTGCGGCGGAAGGCTGCCAGGAACGCGCTCGCCGTGGCGTATCCCACGGCGTGCGCCACTCGTGAAACCGGCTGCCCCTCGGCCAACAGCGGCAGCGCGGCCTGCAGCCGCACCTGGGTTCGCCAATGCTCGAAGCTCATGCCGGTGTCCTGCACGAACAGCCGCGTCAACGTCCGTCGGCTCACCCCGGCGGCGCGGGCGTGCGCCTCCAAGCTGCGGGGGTCGGCCGGATCCGCCAGTAGCGCGGCCGCCACTGCCCGGACGCGTTCATCGGTAGGTTGCGGTACGTCGATGGGTCGGGTGGGCAGCGGGTGCAGCAGGTCGGGCAGCAGAGCCTCGGCACGCCGCCGCGCTTCGTCGGCGAGGTCGGTGCGGGCGAGGTACCCGATCAGCTCGGCCAGCAGGCCGTCGACGCCGACCGCGGTGGGTTCGGGCCAGTCCAGGGGGCAGCGTTCCGGCGGCAGGTACAGGCTGCACAGCACCGCGCCGCGGGTCGCGCCGGTCGTGTGGGTGACGCCCGCGGGCAGCCACAGCGCCCTGGTGGGCGGCAGGACCCAGTACACCTCGCCCACACCGACGCTCAGTACTCCGCTCCGGGTCCACGCGAGCTGGTGGTGGGTGTGATGATGCGCGGGGATCCACTCGCCCGAGGCCAAGGGGAACCGGCCGACGAGAATCGCGCCCACGTCCTGCATGCGGTTGTCCTCCATGCGACACAGTCTGGCCTCATCGCGGATTGTGGCCAAAATACGGCGGATCCTAGTGTGACCGCATGCCGATGATCATGCTGTGCCTGGTCCAGTTCATGCTCGTGCTCGACGACACCGTCGTCAGTGTGGCCCTGCCCAGCATCCGCGACGAACTCGGCTTCAGTGCCTCGGAGTTGCCCTGGGTGGTCAACGCCTACTTCCTTGCCTTCGGTGGACTGCTGCTCCTGTGCGGACGGATGGCGGACCTGCTGGGCCGACGCCGGGTGTTCCTCACCGGCGTGGCGCTGTTCGGGGCGGCCAGCCTGGCGTGCGGGCTCGCCCAGGAACCCTGGCAACTCGTCCTCGGGCGGTTCGTGCAGGGCGCGGGCGCCGCGATGGCCGGCCCGGCGGCAATGTCGATGATCATGCTCATGTACCCGGAACCGAAGGAGCGGGCCAAAGTCCTGGGCATCTGGGGCGGCGTCGCGGCCCTGGGCGGGACCTCGGGCCTGGTCCTGTCCGGAGCGCTCACCGACCTGGTGTCCTGGCGCGGGATCTTTCTGATCAACCTGCCCGTCGTCGCCGTGGCCCTGGCGCTGCTGCCCCGTCTGGTCCCCGAGTCCCGCGCCCCCGGCCCGCGCCACCTCGACGTTCCCGGCGCCGTCCTGCTCACCGGCGCCGCGGTGTCGCTGGTGTATGGCCTGCTGCGGTCAGGCGAAACCGTCTGGAACGATCCGATCGTCATCGCCGCCCTCACCCTGGCGGCCGTCCTCGCAGTTGCGTTCCAGCTGGCGGAGTCGCGGGCGGCGGCGCCGCTGGTGCCGAGGTCGTTCCTGCTCTCGCGGACGCGCGCAGTCGCCAACGGCGCGACCTTGTTGTTCTCCATGGCGATGTACGCGATGGCGTTCCTCCTGATGATCCAGGTGCAGACCGCCCTGGGGTACAGCCCGCTCCTGGCCGGCATCGCCTACCTGCCCTACGGCGCCGGCATCCTGGCGGGCATGTGGATGTCCTCGCGCATCTGGCTCCGGATCGGGACGCGCTGGGCACTCCTGCTCGCGTTCGCGATCAACGTCGCCGGCCTGCTCCTGCTCTCCGGCGTGGCAGCCGGCGACTCCTACGCGGCCCACGTCCTGCCCGGCATGCTCATCCTGAGCGTCGGCAACGGCCTGAGCCTGCCCGTCCTCGCCGCGGCCGCGGTCGCCGACACCACCGAGGACGACGCCGGCCTCGGCTCGGCCCTGTTCACCTCAGTCCAACAGATCGGCGGCGCCGTCGGGGTGGCCACGCTGGCCGTCATGGGCTACCCACGCGGCCTCACGGTGGGCGCGATCTGCGTGGCGCTCGGCGCCCTGCTCATCGTCGCCCTGCTGCCGCGCTCCGGCGGCCGGCGGCAGCACAGCGGACATGAGGGCGACGACCGAAGCGTCCCGGCAGCCGCTCCACGGTGAGGATCCGGGCCGCCGTGCCGGCCCGCACCGCGATACATCGTCGCGCCGGCACGGTCGACGATCGTGCCGTTCGGACTCACGAAATCGCGCACCACCCGGCCGGTCCGTAGGTCCGCAGGCGAGGCAGTCATCCCACGGTTCCGACAGTTGATCCAATCGACGGCCCCACGCCTGATGGAATTACCGGAGCTCAGCGGGGTCGGGAGCTTGGACCGTGCTTGCCGGAGACCGGGATGCAGATCGGGTGGCCGTGGCGTCGGGTCGCGGGGTGGAAGCCGCTGGACACGGCGTACGGAGAGGTGTCGCCTGCCGGGGGCATCCCGGCGCCGGATCGTCGAGTCGGTGGCGAGCAGTTCCCCGGCGATCCCGTACGTCACGGCCCGGGCGGGGGCGTTTGACGTCACCGGGGTACATTCCACGAACACCCGGGTGTCCCCCCGCTTTCGACGCACCGCCGAAGTACGCACTTCCTGGGCTCGCGAGTGCTGGTCGGTCTTGGATGCTTCGCCTCTACCAAGCATCCCGGAGCACACCATGACGGTGGCGGGCCGGGGTCCACTCCTCGGACCGGGGGTGGCCCGCGAGCACGCGTCCTTGCCATGATCGCCCGGTGACCGACGACCGGCGCATACACCCCTCGAAGGTGGCCGACGACCGTGCGTCGCTCATCTCGTTCCTCGACTACGAGCGGGCGACACTGGCCATGAAGTGCGCGGGCCTGACCGGCGACCGGTTGAAGCGCAAGGTGCTCCCGACCTCGGGGCTCACGCTCCTGGGCCTGGTGCGGCACGCGGCCTCCGTCGAGCGGACCTGGTTTCGCTCCATCGTTTCGGCTACTCGCGCGCGATTGAGCGATTCAAGCAGGGTGTTGAGGGTGCTCGGAGTCCGACTCGCGTGTGAGCCGGGCAAGGTGGGCATCCAGGCGTTGGACACGCTCCGGGAGGGCGTCCCGCAGGTTCCACCAACGGATCGCCGCGATCTCCTCGTTGGCCCGGAACTCCCGAACATCCGCGATGCGGCCCGCGAACAACGCCGCGTACTCGGCTCGCCCGTCGGGCGCCAGGACGAAGCCCGCGTAGCCGACGAACCGCAAAGGACCGTCGGACTCCTGACCGCTCTCCTCCCACAACTCGCGCACCGCCGCCCCGCGCGGAGACTCGCCCACCTCCACCCGGCCACCGGGAAGTTCCCACCCCCGCCGGAACCGATCGAAGACCATCAGGACACGATCGCCGTGCCACAGAGCCACCAACGCCGCCGGCAACGGCGCGTCCGACGGCGGCGCGCCCTCAACGCCGCCCACAAAGCAGACCAGGACGTTGCCCCGATCATCGACCGCGAGCGGCGGGATTCCGAAGACAGGCACCTCGCCATGATTCCCGGCACGTCGTCGGGCAAGCCCGATCCAGCACGATCGCAACGCCACCACGCGTCGAGGGGGTACCGCAACACTGTTTTCCGCAGGGATCCCACCACCGGCGTGAGGAAACCCCGTGCGCGATCGACCGAGCCCGCGAGCAGAGCCACCGGCCCACCGACCCCTCTGCGGTGCCCGGGGCCGGGGTCCGGTCGGGTGTGGGTCGATCCGGCCGGCCCGGCGAGAGGCTCGAAGGCCCGGATCAGCGCGGCCAACGCGGCCGTGACCGCGCCGAGTTCCCGGGCCGGGCGCCGTTCGACCGACACGCCCCCGGTGAGCCGTTCGCTCCTGGAGGCACTGCCGAACCTGTTGGTGATCCGCGCGGACGAGTGGGATTGCCCGCTGATCCCGTTGCTCACGGCCGAGATCGCCGAGGAGATTCGGCCAGGAGGAGCTGCTCGACCGGCTGTTGGACCTCTTGCCGATCGCGACCCTGCGGGCGTGGTTCGGACGTTCCGCGGCGGACGCCCCGGATTGGTACCGGGGGCGTCGCGACCCGATCGTCGGTCGGGAGGCCCCGTGCTTGATCCACAACTGCCCTGAACTCCCGTAAAGCGTCGCCTCGTTGGCGAGTTCGACGGGGTGTCGCGGGCCTCGTTCACGCGGCGGTTCACCGAGCTGATCGGTGAACCGCCGATGGCGTTCCCGAGCCCGTGGCGCCTCGCGCCGGCCGCCGACCTTTTGTGTGATCCGCAGGCGACCGTCGGCGCGGTGGCCGAGAAGGTGGGCTACCGAAGCGCGTTCGCGCTCAGCACGGCGTTCAAGCGGGTCCGGCGGGTGCGCCCGCGCGAGCACCGCATTCGGACCCTGCGGCGCGAGGGGCCGGCCTGGACGGCTGCGAGGGAGAGCCACCGGCCTGGCACGCACCGAGTTCCACCCGGCCGCCGGTGCTTGCATCACGTCGACCGGTGGCCGATCCCCTCGCACTCCCCGCCCTGGCCGGTGGTCTACCCGGCGGGACCCGACTCGGGCCGGGCATTGACCCTGACCGGCTCGACACCCTCGGCGCTGTGGCGGGCGGCCCAGTTCTCCAGGGATGTCCGGCACGCGTGGTCGAGGTGGCGCAGGCCGGACATGTGTACTTCGATGGGCCGGTTCTGCGGCAGGGCTTCCAGCGCGTCGAGGATTTTCGGCAGTCTCAGGAACGTGGCGTTTCCGCTCAGGTGGGCCTGGATGGGACCGGCGCCCTTGTCTATCACGTCCACGCGCACGTGGGAGGTGTCCCAGGCCGTCTTGGCCACGGCCAGGGCGAGCCCGATGAGAACACCCTCGAACATGCTCACCGCGACGATCGCGACGGCGGTGACGACCAGGATCAGGGCCTCGCCGCGGTGTCCGGGCCACAGTTGCCGCAACGCCGCGACGGGGATGAGCTTGCAGCCCGCGTGCACCAGGACACCGGCGAGCGCCGCGAGCGGGATGACACCGAGGGCCGCGGGCAGCAGGGCCGCGAACAGGAGCAGCCACACGCCGTGCAGTACGCGCGACGCCTTGGTCCGTGCGCCGGCCTGGACATTGGCGGCGCTGCGGACGATGACCGCGGTCATCGGCAGTGCGCCGAGTGCGCCGCACAGGGTGTTGCCCGCGCCCTGTGCCATCAACTCCTTGTCGTAGTCGGTGCGTTGTCCGTCGTGCAGTCGGTCCACCGCGGCCGCGCTGAAAAGGCTTTCCGCCGAGGCGATGAGGGTGAACGCGAGGACCGTGCCGATGAGGCCGACGCCCGCCAGCTGCCCGAAGTCGCCGACGTCCGGCGGCTGGATGGCCCCCTGCAGGCCCTGCACCTCGATTTTCGCGACGGGCAGTCGGAAGAGCATCGAGGCGGAGGTCGCCAGAGCGACAGCGGCGAGCGGAGCCGGGACGACCCGTGCGCGCGTGGGAAGCTTCTTCCACAGCACGAGCACCGCGATCGTGCCCGCCCCCAACGCGAAGGCTGCCTGCGCGCTGCCGGAACGCGCCGTGTCGAAGAGCATGTCGGGCAATCCGGCGATCTTCGCCAGTCCTCCGGAGGGGGCTTTCGCGTCGGCCATGGAGTAGAGCTGGCCGGCGATCAGGACCAGCCCGATCCCGGCCAGCATGCCTTCGACGACCGCAACGGAAATGGCCCTGAACCATCGGCCCAGGCGCAGGGCACCCATGAGCAGTTGGAGCAGCCCGGCTGCGAGGACGATGACGCCGAGGAGGGGCAGACCGTACTTCTGTACGGCCTCGTAGACGAGGACGGTGAGCCCGGCGGCCGGGCCGGAGACTTGCAGGCTGCTGCCCGGCAGCAGACCGGTGAGCAGGCCGCCGACGATGCCGGTGACCAGCCCGAGTTCGGCCGGGACGCCGGATGCGACGGCGACGCCCACGCACAGGGGCAGCGCGACGAGGAAGACGACGAGGGAGGCGGTGAAGTCGCGCCGCAGATCGAAGGAATCCACGTTCCTGGGGCCGCGGAGCAGGGTCGGCCACCGCCTTTCGGGCGCGCTCACAGGGGGAGAAAGGTGTCGGCGTGTGCGCGATGGGCGAGCACGGAACCGGTGTGGACCTCGTAGAACCAGCCGTGCAGGCGCAGTCGCCCATCCGCCAGCCGGCGGGCGACGCACGGGTAGGCGCGCAGCCGGTCGAGCTGGTCCAGGACGTGGGACTGCACCGCCTCTGCGATATCCGGGGGTCCGGAGTCGATGCCGTGGGGCAGTGGTGCCGCCTGCCGGAGCCAGTCCCGGACGGCGGGCAGCCCCGTCAGGTCCTCGCTCCGCGCCATCGCGCCGACCGCGCCGCAATGCGAGTGGCCGCACACGATGATGTCGGCGACGTCGAGCACCTCGACCGCGTACTCGATGGTGGCCGTCTCGCCCGCCGGATGCGACTGGTCGTGGCGGGGGACGATGTTACCGGCGGTGCGCAGCTCGAAGAGCTCCCCGGGGCGAGCCCCCGTGATCATGGAGGGAATGATCCGGGAGTCCGAGCAGGTGACGAACAGGGCGTGCGGCGACTGCCCTTCGGCAAGCCGACTTAATTCCTCGTGCCGCTGGGCTGCCCGTCGCGGGAATGCGCGGGCGTGGTCGACGAGATGCTTCATGTGAGGGTGCCTCCTGAGCGCCCTGTGGGCGCGTCGGTGTGACGGATGCGTCGGGGAGCGACGCAGATCGTGACAGGCGTGAGGGAGTGCCGCTGCCGGCGAGTGTCCGGTAGTGGACGTGCAGCGGCACACGGTGGGCGAAAGCGTGTACGGGGCGAGCGGAAGCCCAGGCGGGCAGGAATCCCGGAGGTGGGCAACCGCGCTTCGATTCAGCGGCCGAACACCCGGAGAACGCCGGACGTTCTCTCCCGCGGGGATCTGGGCCCGGCGAGCCGCCGGGCTGCGGAAGCTGCCGGGGCCGGCGTGGCGGGTCCCGAGACCGCCGACACGACGGGCTCCGCCGTTGGACAGGACAGGTCCCGAACACTCGGGTGTCTGCGGTCCCGGCCGTACCCGGCCGTCGCTTCGGGTGGGAAGTGGCCGCACGACGAAACGGTTTGGGGTCGTGCGGCGACGGGTGCGGCCACGCGCGCGCCCGATCCACCGGCTCCGTGGGCGCGCACCCGCCGCTCCGGCTCCATCTTGGCGGGCACGGCCCCGGACATCTGGACCATTCTGGCTCGGGTCACTCCTCGGCTCCTCGTGCAGCAGAGTCGGGCCGGACTCGGGTCGGAAGGTGGGAATGCTGTGGACGATTCGCCCCTGCGATCTCCACAGCTACGAGCATATTAGTGACTCATAGCAAACAGCTCGTAAACGCTGGGCGACCTGTCGGAATCAGGCGGTCACGCAAGGTGGTCGTCAGCGTCGCGTCCGCTGCAGAGTCGCCTCGGTTTGCGCTCGGGAAGCCCGAATGCTTGTACGCATGGACGAGTTCGGCCGGACTGAGCTTGCTCCGCTTTGACGGACACCGTCGTTGTGGTGGTCAGGCCGCGAGTACGGCTTCGTATTCGACGGGTGTGCGGTAGCCGAGTCTGCTGTGCAGCCTGCGGAAGTTGTACCAACCTTCGATGACCCTGTTCCTTAATTGAGTGAACCTGGGTGATCTTGCAGTTACGCGGGCTCTGCGGGATGGAGCCTGAAGTCGCGGCCTGTCAGGGGTGTTCGTCGTGCGGCCGCGGGACGGGGTGGTGTGGTGTCGATGGGTCGGGGTTCGGGTCGAGGGGTTCCCGAGACAACGCGGATGGTCGCGCGCGCGGCGTTCCCGAAGGGATGCCTGGCGATGCGAGTGCGGGATCCGCTCGGCCCGCTGTTCGACGACGAGGACTTCCGATCCGCGTTCGGGGTCCGGGGCCGTCCGGGGGGTTATCGCCCGGGCAACTGGCGCTGGTCTGCATGCTGCAGTTCGCCGAGAACCTGACCGATCGCCAGACCGCTCATGCGGTGCGGACGAGGATCGACTGGAAGTACCTGCTGGGCCTCGAACTGGCGGATCCCGGCTTCGACTTCACCGTGCTGACCGGGTTCCGGGATCGGCTTGTGGCTCACGGCCTGGAGGAGAAGGTCTTTGATCTCCTGCTGGAACGACTGGCGGACCTGAAACTGGTCGCGTCCGGAGGCCGGCAGCGCACGGACTCCACGCATGTGATTGCCGCGGTACGGGATCTGAACCGCCTGGAGTTCGTGGGCGAGACACTGCGTGCGGCGCTGGAGGCGATCGCGGTCTCGGCACCCGGCCGGCTCGTCACGTGGATGGATCCGTCCTGGCAGGGACGGTACGGAGCCCGGGTGGACTCCTATTGCCTGCCGAGCGAGGAGGACAAACGGGTCCGGCTCACGGAGCGCATCGCCGCCGACGGTACCTCCTGCTCGAAGCGGTCGTCTCTCCTGCGGCCCCCGGTTGGCTGCGGGAGGTCCCCGCGGTTGGAATCCTGCGGACGGTGTGGATGCAGCAGTTCAAGCGGACGGTAACCGACGGGGTGCAGGAGGCGGCCTGGCGGGGGCAAGGACGATCTCCCGCCCAGCAGAGACAGGATCACCTCGCCGTATGACCCGGACTCCCGCTGCGCGGTGAAGCGCGGCTCGGCCTGGGACGGCTACAAAGTCCACTTCAGTGAGACCTGCGACAGCCCCGAGTCCGGCCGCCCGCACGTGATCACCCACGTGGTCACCACAGATGCCACGGTCGGCGATGCGGTGGTTGTCGATGCGATCCACGACCGGCTCGACGACAAGGGACTGCTGCCGGCCGAGCGCCTGATGGACGCCGGCTACGTTTCCGCGGAGCTCCTGCTGACCGCGCCGACCGAGCGCGGCGTCCGCGTCACCGGCCCCGTCAGGCCGAACACCACGCGTCAGCCAGTTCGGGCCGCCGGCTTCGGAAAGACGACCTTCGCCATCAACTGGGTCTCACAAAAAGCCACTTGCCCCAACGGTTCCACCAGCCGCTACTGGACCGAGGCCACGACCACAATCACCGGCCGACGATCCGCATCCGCTTCGCCACCGAGACGTGCGCCCCGTGTCCGGTGCGCGACCAATGCACCAGCTCCACACGCTACGGGCGTCAACTCACCGTCCGTCCGCAGGAACGGGACGCCGTCCTCGAACGCGTCCGAGCCGAACAGGCCACAGATGAGCGGAAGGCCCGCTACGCGGTTCGCTCGGGCGTGAAAGCCACGATCCACCAGGCCGTCGCAGCCACCGGCGCCCGCCGGACACGCTATATGGGACTGCCGAAGACGCGCCTCGCCCACATCTTCACGGCCACAGCCATCAACCTCATCCGCCTCGACGCCTGGTGGAACGAAAAGCCACTCGCGCTCACCCGGACATCACACCTCGCAGCCCTCGACCTCGCCGCGTAGAGCTACTGGGCAACAGGGTCATCGAGGGCCACTACAACCGCCGACGCCTGCTCTCCGGACTCGGCTATCGCACGTCCCACGAAGTCCTGTGCCCAGAGCGGGAATTGAACCTCGTGGCATAGAACAACAGCAATCAACCCGTTCGGAAAACGCGGGGCTACTCAGGCGGTTGATCAGGATCCTGTCCTCCGCACCCCGGACGGCGTAGCCGGGGGCCACGTAGGAAGCCATCCGACAGCCCACTGCCGCGGAGACCACCGTGAATCACTCGATCACCTGCCCAATGGCCCGTCCGCTTTCCCGAGCACCCGCCGGGCGGATCCTCCTCCCACCGAGCGCTCGCCCGGGGCGCCGCGCGCCAAGGTCGCGGACGGCGACGTGACGGCGGATCTGACCGTCCCGTCCGATTTCCCCGCGCACGCGTCCGTCCCGTAACGCTCGCCCGAACAACTCGGCTCCCACCCCGAAATCGCCGGCGCGGGGAATGGCCACCGTCGAACACGATGCACGGACCCGGAACGCGCGGTGAACACAGCTGATCAGAGCTCGTCACCCAAGCGCAGTGGTCGCAGGGCCGCGCCCCAGGCAACCACCTGATCGAGCATCGAGCCCGCCGCCGCGTACTGGTGTTCGCGCGGTCGCAACTCGGTCTCGTCGACATAGTCCCCGTGGATCGTGAGCGCCACCTGGGCCGCCACGTCCGCAACCTGGAGTCCGCCCAGGACGAGTCTGAGGTGTTCCACGGCACGCGTGCCTCCGTCGTAGCCGTAGCTCACGAATCCGGCGGCCTTGTTGACCCACTCCGCGTAGAGAAAGTCGATTGCGTTCTTCAGCGCTCCGGAGGTGGAGTGGTTGTATTCCGGTGTCACGAACACGTAGGCGTCGAACGTCGCCATCTTCGCGGCCCATCGCTTCGTGTGTTCGTGCCTGTAGTCGTCGACAGCCGCCGGAATCGGCTCGTCCAGGAGAGGGAGTTCGAAGTCGCCGAGGTCGACGATCTCCCAGGTCGCGTCAGCGCGTCGGGACGCTGTCTCGTGAATCCAGCGGGCCACCGCACCGGCCCGGTTCCCGGGTCGGGTGCTTCCCACGACGATTGCCACGTTCAACATGGAGACTCCAGCTCTCTGTTCGTACACATGATCAATGGATCCGGGCGGCCGTAACCGCATGACCACAGGTCGGCCGCCGTACCTGCCCGCCCGTGTTTGGGAGGTGGCTGTCACCGCCGGGAGAGCGGTTCCAGGAGGTGGCGGAAGGCGTTGGTAAGGCCGAACGGACCTGACCGGCCCGCCCGAGGCCTGACCTACAACACGGAAACGTCCGTGATCCGACGCCGGATCACAGAGTGGTCGACGAGCGTGACGCTGCCGTGGGGCACCGGCCAGACCGTCATCCGCAGCCGTCTCGACGAGTCTGAGACCGGCGACGAGCCGACGTGCCGAGCGCTCGGTCGATCGGCGAGAGGTCGCTTCACGCCGCGCCTCACTGCCGTCCATGAGAATCCGCTTCAGCCCTACATACTTTGTAGGACTTAAACATCCTCTGCTGCGGCGGATCCTCTCGTCAAGTGTTCGCGTGATGCGATCGGGTCCCGGCTGAGACGCCGCGGTCGTCGAACGCGCGGACAGAACCCCGAACCGGCCGCATGACCCCGATCACCCGGGATTCGAGCTTGCTTGCCCTTGTGGCTCGAGGGCCCCGGCCTCGAGGTCTCGACCTCGCCGTTCGGCAGTGACGGCGAACACTGTCGACTCGAAAAGAGCTGGTGCTTTGTCCTACGTATGATGTTAAGGTCTGCGACTGCGACATCCACACAGCCCGCGCGCCCTTCGCGTCAGCGTCCTGGCGCACCATCGGTGAGGAGATCAATCGCATGAGCATCGTTGGAGTCCGGCACCCGAACGGCGCGGTCGACGTCGGCCGACTCGGCGAGGACGGCGCCACGGTCACCGTCCTCGCAAGCCTCGAAGAATTCTGGCGGGCGCCCGGGAGGTATCTGGCGAGCCCGACCCCCGACGACGCGGTCGCGTCGACCGATCTGGAACTGGTCCCCCCGGTACTTCCCGGTGCCCGGGTTTTCTGCGTCGGCCTCAACTATCGAGAACACGTCGAGGAGGGGTCCTACCGCGACGCCGAATCGCCGCGACACCCCACTCTCTTCGGCCGGTGGCCGGACACTCTCTCGGTGTCGGGCAAGGATGTGCCGGTGCCCACGGGAGAAGACGGTCTCGACTGGGAGGGCGAGGTCGTGGCCTGGATCGGATCGACGCTCACGGACAGCACGCCGGACGCTGCGCTGGCGGCCGTCGTCGGCTATTCCACGTTCAACGACATCACCGCCCGGCGCGCCCAAAAACTCACATCCCAATGGACCCTGGGCAAGAACGCCGACGCCTCGGGCCCCCTCGGCCCCCTGGTGCCGGCCGCCGACGTCGGGGACCTGCGCGACGGCTTGCGGGTGCGGACCCGGGTAAACGGCGAAGTCGTCCAGGACGGCAGCACCGACCAAATGATCTTCACCGTCGGAGACACGCTCGCTCACATCTCCAGGACGACGACGCTGCGCCCCGGAGACCTTCTCGCGACCGGCACCCCCTCGGGAGTCGGCTACGCACGAACGCCTGTGTGGCTGCTGCGGCCGGGCGACATCGTGGAGGTCGAAGTCGAGAAGCTGGGCCGCATACGCAACCGGATCGTCGGCAGCGAGGCGCGCCGACACCCGACCGGCCCGTCCGGGACGGTGTGACGCGATGATGCATCGCAGTGGCCCCCTCGACGATCTCCTGGTTCTCGACCTGTCACGCGCGCTCGCAGGTCCGCACGCCACGATGATGCTCGGCGACCTGGGCGCTCGCATCATCAAGGTGGAGACACCCGGGCGCGGTGACGACACCCGCGGCTGGGGTCCTCCCTTTCGGTGGCCCTCCGCGGACGGCCACGCGGGCACGGATACGGACGCCGGACCCGCCGACGAGCAACGGCGCGAATCCACCTACTTCCTGTCCGCCAATCGCAACAAGGAGTCGATCGCCCTGGACCTTCGCGACGAGGAGGACCGGGAGACCTTCCTGGCCCTGGTCGACCGCGCGGACGTCCTCGTCGAGAACTTCCGCACCGGCGTGCTCGAACGGCTCGGCCTGGGCATAGCGTCCCTGCACGACCGCAATCCCCGCCTGATCGCACTGTCGATCACCGGCTTCGGGCACGATGGACCCGAAGGCGGTCGAGCCGGCTACGACCAAATCGCCCAAGGCGAGGCGGGGCTGATGTCGATCACCGGATCCGGCCCGCAGGACCCCCAGAGGGTCGGCACACCGATCAGTGACATCCTCGCCGGCATGTACGGCGCCTACGGCGTGTTGGCGGCGCTCCATGACCGTCGACGAACCGGGATCGGCACCCTCGTGCGCACATCCCTGCTCGCCGCGACCGTCGGGGTCCACGGCTTCCAGGGCACACGCTGGACCGTGGCCGGCGAGGTGGGACGCGCGCAGGGCAACCATCATCCCTCGATCTCGCCCTACGGACTATTTCGATGCGCCGACGGGACCGTGCAGATCGCGGTCGGCAGCGAGGGCCTGTGGCACGACTTCTGCCATGCTTTCGGCCTCGCTCCGAACGAATCCGGTGTCGCGACGAACGCTGAGCGCGCGCGGGACCGGGAGCGAGTCGTCGCCCTCGTGGAGGAGGTGTTCGCGGACAGGAAGGCCGCCGAGCTGTTGGCGAGACTGGCCGAGGTCGGCATTCCCGCAGGCCGGGTCCGAACGCTCGACGAGGTCTACACATGGGAGCAGACCGCGAGCCAAGGGCTGCTGATCGATGTCGAACACGCCACCCTCGGCAGATTGACCCTGCCGGGTCCGCCGCTGCGGTTCTTCGACATCGACGGCGGCGAGACGACCGGGACCACCCACGATTCGCCACCCGTGCTCGATGAGCACGGCGACGAGATCCGCGCATGGTTGGGGGGATCCGCGTGAGCGATCGTATGACGGCCGGGGATCTGCTCGATCTCCTCTTGGATCAGGGTTCGTTCGAGTCGTGGGACGAGCCGGTGGATCACTTCGACCCGGATTCTGCGTATCGCCGGCAATTGGAGTCCGCAGCGGAACGCTCGGGGACGGACGAGTCGGTGGTCACCGGTCGCGGATTCGTTGGCGGTCGGCCCACGGCGGTGGTGGTGAACGAATTCCGCTTCCTGGCAGGATCGATCGGACGCGGCGCGGCCTTGCGCATCGTGTCGGCCGTTCGCCGGGCCACTGCCGAGGGCATTCCGATCATCGCGGCCACGGCCTCGGGCGGTACCCGAATGCAGGAGGGCACGCCCGCGTTCGTCCACATGGTCGACATCAGCCGCGCGCTCATGGAGCACCGCGCGGCCGGACTCCCGTACCTGGCCTACCTCCGCCATCCCACGACAGGCGGCGTGTTCGCGTCATGGGGCTCTCTTGCCCACTTCACCATGGCCGAGCCAGGGGCCCTGATCGGATTCCTCGGGCCCAAGGTCTACGAGTTGTTGGAAGGCAAACCCTTCCCACCCGGCATCCAGACCACCGAAGCCCTCGCCGACCGCGGCATCGTCGATGCCGTCGTCCCACCCGAGGAACTGCCGCAATTCGTGGACCGTGTACTGGGGTTGCTCCTCGACCCACCGACGCCGGCGACCCGAGACCGCCGGACCGGCGGAGTTTGCCGAACGCGGTCGACGTGGGAGTCGATCCGGATCACGCGCGGCCCACATCGTCCCGGCGTACACGAGGTCTTGCGCTATGGCAGCGATACCCTGGTCCGCCTGCGAGCCACCGAAGAGTGCGAGCATGACAGCGCCATCACCCTCGCGCTCGCCCGTATCGACGGACAGCCCTGCGTCGTGATCGGCCAGGACCGCGTCGCCCAATCGGGCCTCGCCCCCTTGGGTCCTACCGCACTGCGCGAGGCCCGGCGCGGGATGCGACTGGCCGACGAACTCGGTCTCCCTCTTGTCTCGTTCATCGACACCCCCGGCGCCGAACTGTCACCCGAGGCCGAACAGGGCGCCCTGTCCGGCGAGATCGCCCGTTGCATCGGGCGCATGTCCACGATGCGCGTTCCAACGGTGTCGGTACTGCTCGGGCAGGGCTGCGGTGGCGGAGCGCTGGCCCTCCTGCCCGCCCATTTCGTGATCGCGGTGGAAAACGCGTGGCTGTCACCGCTTCCGCCCGAGGGCGCCAGTGCGATCGTGCACGGCGACCTCGACCATGCGGCTGAGATGGCCCAAGCGCAGCGAGTCGGCGCGATCGACCTGCTGCGGGACGGCACGGTTCACCACATCGTGCCCGAATACGCCGACGACACCCCCGAAGCGCTCGCCTGCGCGATCGGCGCCGAGATCGGGGCAAGGCTCACCGCGCTGCGTTCGAGTACGGCGGGAACCATGTCTCCGCCACGGTTTCGGCGCCCTGATGAGGCACGTTAGCGATCGGGTCGGAGCACGGTGCCCCGAGCGGGGTGACACCACCCCAGGTCAACTGTTCTACAGGTATGAAAGCCATGCCGGACCCGGAGGCCGAGAGCCCCGGCCACGTTGGGATGTTCCTCGCGCTCCGAACCCCGGGGGGCGCATGTGACGTCGTTCCCGGACAGGGTTCGTGGCGACCTCCGGGCCTTGATCTACGACGGCCGCCCCCACGCCGTGTCGGCTTGTGTTCGACGCAAGAAGATCTCCGAGCCACCTATTGAACTTTGTAATACAAATGCCTAGTATCCTACGTACGTGCCTCCTCGCCGCCGCGCAGGAGAAGAGTGGGGCCACTCGGGGGCTGCTTCCGGAGAATCCGCCGGGAGTTCCGCGATGCGACGCGAGCCCCGGAAATCGCCAATGCACTCCAACCTACGCGAAGCGATCCGGTACGTGCGCAATGATCCGAGGGGCGACTTCCGAGAATTCCGCACCCGGAAGGTTCGAGGCGTGGAACTGCCGAGTCGACCGACTTGGATACCGAGCACGATCACATAGTGAGGAGAAAATGATGAAGGCAGTCGAGTTCGCCGCCGGCGGTTACCGATTCATCCAGGTGGACGGAGTCTTTCAATTCTCGAGCGGCGTCCGTGCGGAATCGGGCCACACCATGGTGCGGGCGCAGTTCGTGAATCCATTGCCACTGGCGGACGGTTTCGCCGCGGTCGAGGCCCACCTGGCCTCGATCGGGCGACCCACCACCGCATTCAGCGCTTGCGAACTGCGCTCGCCCGCCCCGTTCACCGAAAAGGGCTTCATCGAATTCAACCGCCTCTACGTGCAGACCCTCGAACGCTGGGGACTGTACAGCGACGGCGTCAACCCCGTCGCACGGACCAACGTCTGCCCACAGCACAATCCACCCCCGGTTGCCTCGCTGCATGCCTTCTCGTACACCATCCCGTCCGGCACGGCTTCGCCGACCTTCGTGCTGGCCGGCAACGCCGAATGCGCCCAAGGCCCCGGCGAGTACCGCGACAGCATCGTCCGCCGTGGCGAGACGGGCCTCGACGCCATGCGGGAAAAGCTCAGGTTCGTACGGGCCGAGCAGGAACTCCGGTTGCGGGTCCTGGGCCTCGGCTGGTCGGACGTGCTGCACACCGGGGCCTACACCGTCCACGACATCGGTCCGCTGATTCGCGAAGAACTCCTCGACTACGGAACCGGATCGATCACCTGGCACCCGGCTCGTCCGCCGGTCGAGGACTGCGAGTACGAGATGGACGCGCGCACCACATCGCACCAGATACTGCTGTGACCGTCCCGGCGCAGCAGGTCCCTGAAAACTGTCGACTCAAAATCCCCTCCCTTTGAAGTGGAGATTCGTCATGGCAAAGCAGAAAGTGAGCTCCGCCCAGCTCAGCAGGCCCAGCGGGCATTTTTCGCAAGGAATTTCCGTCGATGTACGCGGGCGGTTGGTTTTTCTCTCCGGGATGACCGCACGTGACCTCGACGGAACCGTTATCGGCAAGGGTGACATCGAGGCACAGACGCAAAAGGTCTGCGAGAACCTGCAAGCGGCCATGGCGGCCGCCGGAGGCTCGATGACCGACATCGTCAGCGTCACCGTATTCGTCAGAAACACCGAGCACTTCGCTGCGATCCACCGGATTCGCCGCCAGTTCTTCGCGGACCCCCCGCCGGCCTCCACCCTTGTAGAGGTATCGAAATTGGTCGATCCCGAGATGCTCATCGAGATCAACGCCATCGCTGCCATCGAGGATGGAGCGCAGGTGTGAGGCGCGCTGCATCCAAGACACTTCCGGTGCCGAACTTTGCTCGGATCTCTCGCGTCGGGTTCCATCACGAGGAACACCGCCTCGAGGCGAGCAACGACGTTCGGGACCACCCCGTGATGTTCCTGCGCACGCCCGCATCGCGAGCCACGAACGAATCGCCGAGGCCACAGCCCCTTGCCGTCGTCATCGGCCGACCCGGGCGCCGCATTCTTCGGCAACTGACCTGGAGCCACGTCTCGGCGTACAGTCGCTATGACGACGGGGGCTCCCGCCGAGGCGCCGGTGCGCGTAAGGCGCCGCAAGTGGGTTCGCGCCCCGGGGACACCGTCGAGGTGCGGATCGACCAGGCCGGAATCCCGAGGAACACGATCGCTGATGACTGAAGGACTCGACGGCGCGGCCCGAAATCATCTCGAAGACACAGGAATCGCCGCACTCGGATCGATGCTCGCCGACGGCCTGCTTTCGTCCGAGGAGCTCTGCCGGACGCTGCTCCATCGGGCGCGCCGACTGGATCCGCAGCTCAACGCCTTCATCTCCCTGGCTCCGGCCGCGATCCTGTCCCAAGCCAGGGCAGCAGACGAGGAACTGCGTAGCGGAACCAGACGCGGTCCCCTGCACGGGGTACCGATCGCGGTAAAGGACAATATCGCCGTTCGGGGGGAGGTCACGACTGCGGGCTCCAAAGTCTTGGCCACGAATCGACCCGCCGAGGACGCAGTCGTCGTGGAGCGGCTTCGGGCCGCCGGAGCCATCATTTTCGGGAAGACCAATCTGCCGGAATTGGCCTACGGGCCCCTGGAAACCTATCCCTTCGGCTCCACCAAGAATCCGTGGGATCGCGGGCGATACGCAGGCGGGTCAAGCGTGGGATCGGGTGCCGCGTTGGCAGCCCACCTGGTGCCCGGAGCCCTCGGGACCGACACCACCGGATCGATCCGAAACCCCGCGGCCTGGTGCGGAGTCGTCGGGCTCAAGCCGACGTACGGCAGTGTTCCCCTGGCCGGGGTGTGGCCGCTGGCGCGCTCGCTGGACCACGTCGGGCCGATGGCGCGATCCGCGCGCGACTGTGCCCTGCTTCTCGACGTCATCGCGGATCCCCCGCCTGCGGTCGGGCCGACGGCCCGCAGCGGAGGAGTACCGCCGAGCTACACCGCGGCTTTGGAGCAGCCGGTGCGGGACCTGAGGGTCGGGATCCTCCGCGGCACGCCGTGGGAGCACTGCGACGCCGATGTTGCCGGCGTCCTGGAAGACGCGTTCACCCTCCTCGGCGACCTGGGCATGGAACTGATCGAGGTCGAACTTCCGAGCTGGGAGGCGGCAGCGGCCGCGGTCAGCGTGATCTTGACCTGCGAAGCCTCCGTGGAGTACGCGCCTATGCTCGTCGACAGAGCGGCCGACCTGACCCCGCAGGTACGTGAACGTCTGGAAGCGGGTCTCCTGTTGCGGATGGCCGATTATGCCGCCGCCCGTGAGGCGACTACTCGGTTGGCGAGTGAGCTGAAAGAGGCGTTCTCCGCCATCGATGTCCTCGCGTTGCCCACTCGGGCGCAAACCCCGCCCAGGGTCCACCCCAGTGGCCGCCTCCTCGACCCCCTCGGCTCT
The DNA here is from genome assembly GCF_044765325.1 of Embleya sp. NPDC127516. Taxonomy (NCBI): domain Bacteria; kingdom Bacillati; phylum Actinomycetota; class Actinomycetes; order Kitasatosporales; family Streptomycetaceae; genus Embleya; species Embleya sp. NPDC127516. Next base: position 71,042 of record NZ_JBIWJT010000031.1, read on the forward strand.
CCATTCCACGTCTCGCCGTTCAACGCCGTAGGACTGCCTGCCCTGACCATCCCGTGCGGTTTCGACTCCCAAGGCATCCCGGTAGGTCTTCAGCTCGCGGGTCCGCACTGGAGCGATGGCACCCTTCTCGCCGTGGCTGACACCTACCAAAAGCACACCGACTGGCACACACGAGCGCCGAATATCGTTGCAGCCGACCCCGTGAGCGCGAATCGACGTTGCGACGGAATCGAAGCCTGAGCATCCGACGGGGTCTTTCACCATGATCGCGCGGGTCCCCCAGCCCAGTGAACAGAAAGCTCCGGCGTCGAGCGGTCGACCCCGGTCGACGCCGCGCCGAAAACCCGAACATGATCTCGACCCCGGCAGGATCGCCTCTTGCCGGGGTTTCCGTGTTCGCCGGACAGCGGCGCCGAAAGCTTCGAATCATCGGGTAACGCGGGAGACAGAAATAGCGGCGGTGACGAGCGTCTTCGCTGGATCACGCCGACGTCGAGTCCCCGAACATGTCGTCCCGTCTCAGCGCCTCAGTAGAGGACTTGCGTCGCCGACCGGCCACTCGAACCGACGCGGCGGTCGAACCGACTCGACGGTGCCGCGACGAATCCGGTCCACCTCAGGCTCGCCCACACCGCAACACCACCTGCGGGCCACGGCGCCTTCTACGACGCACTGAGCAGCGGCCGGATCGACGAGGAATACCCGCGGGCCGTCCCGACGGGGCCTGTCGTTGCCCCGATGCGCGGACGACCGGATCTGTCCTCCCCGTGGCTGTGCTCGGACACTCCACCGGCGCGGAGCGGCTGCGCCGCCACCGCCCAGGGCCGGGCGAAAAGCGATCCGAGCCGATACCCGTCCGGCGTCGACCCGGCGCATGATTGCGTTGCGTACATCCTGCGCGGCTCGTCGGTGACGAAGGCGACGCTGTGACACTCGGCGCCGCGCGGCGGCGCAGGTTAAGCGATGTCGGGCCGCGGCCACCCGGCCGGGCGACGGCCCCGTGACGAGGAGGTTGCCGAGTACGGCAGCGATTGCCGGCATGTGCGACCGCGAGGCCGGAGACGGGAGGGCCGGTCGCTTTCACGAGTCTCGCGCGGTGCACCACATCACATGCGGCGAATGATCTCGAAGACGACGAAGTCGTTGTTGACGTCAATGAGGGATACCGCCGCGATCGCACCTTCCCGCGTGTAATGCCGCTCGAGCAGGCGCGTGAACGCTTGGCCGTCGCGCGTCTCCAGGTACGTGCTGTTGGCAGGGCTGACACCCGCTCGAACTTCCACGACCGCGTGATCGATGGGACTGACCAGATAGGGGCGGGTGAAGTCGAAGTGGGTGGCAGGAGCCATCTCCGGCAACCGTGACTGGTCGGTGAGCTTCGACCACGGCACACTGTCGCGGATGAAGATCGCCAGATTTCCGTCAGCGTAGAACCGCGTGTCGGTCAGGAACGCGGGCTCATCTGCCGGGACGTCGTCGCCAAACGCGGCAAGAAGGTCGGAGGGTGGTTGCTCCACCCGCGATCGGTCCGCATCGACATGCACCTCGTAGCCCTTTTCCTTCAGCATGTCCGTGAAGCCCACGAGCCGCTGCAGGGCGAGCGACGAAGGCCGGACATGCTGGTTGATCGTGGTGCCGATGGCCCGGCGTCGCGTGATGATTCCTTCGCGTTCGAGACCGGCCAACGCACCACGAATCGTGGTTCGGCTCACGTTGAGCGTGGTGGCGAGCGTGCCTTCGCTCGGGAGCTTGTCGACCAGCTCTTTGTTGAGGATGGCCTTGAGAATGGCGCCTCGGACCTGTTCTACCAGCAGAGTGCTGTCGAATGGCTGCATGCTCGACCCCCGTTTGGATCCACGCGGCAAGCGTAGGTCATACGTAACTCCAAGCATACCTTCCGAGTGCTGTCGGTGCGTACGCCCGAGTAGGGGACGCGGGCGGTCTCAACTGCCGAGGGGGCGGGAATCCGTCGAGCTCTCCGCTGCGCCCTCTTCGAGATGGATCGTTCGCCGGCGCACCAGGCAGTAGTAGACCGAAGCGCTGACACTCAGCCCTACCGCCCAGGACAAGTCCACCTGTCCGGTCAGCCTGGCGATGGGACCTTGAAACGCGGCGATGGGGCCGTATTGGCAGGACCAGGCCGCGGCCAACCCGAGCGCGAAGGCACCGAGTGCTCGGACGTTCACATCCCCATACCGAGACGTCGTCGGAGGGGCGTAGAGAGATGCGACATCGACCTGCTGCCTGTGGATGACGAACCAGTCCACCAGCGTGACACCCGCCCACGGGCTCATCCAGACCACCAGCGAGGACATGAAGTTGCCGAAGCTGCTGGAGAAGCTGCTGGACTCGAGGAACATCACCAATGGAATGAAGCCGACGATTCCGGCGAGCACGCTGGCCGCCGCGCGCTTGATCTTGATGTCGAGAGCCAGCAGGCCCAAGGAGGCCGTGTAGATGTTCACGACGTTTGCGGCCACCGGACCGTGCAGGATCACGCAGAGTACCGGTATGGTCGCGGCACCGAACAGCGTGGTGACGATGCCCACCGGGTCCGTGGCGTCCGAAGTCGCACCGGCGAGGGCGCCGAGAACCGACAGCCAGGCGAGAGGGGCGAATATGCCCAGTACCGACGACGCGTACAGGCGTCGAGGCGAGACGTCGAGGCTCGTGAACCGGCTGTAGTCGGAGGCCCACGTCATCCACCCCATCGCCCATCCCACGCCCACGGCGGTAAGCAGTTGGGTCATCGCGGTGAACTTGTCCGCTCCGGCCAGGGAGGACTGGGTCCAGGAGACCTCGTCGATCCGGGCCAGCACCAGGACGGTCATCACGACCATTACGGCAGCGACCAGAGGGACCGCGTACTTCTCGATCGTGCGAATGGCGTAGAACCCCCACACCGCGATCAGTATCTGACCGATCATGATCGCTCCGGCCAACAGGTACGTGCTCCCCGTTCCAGGGTTCACGCCCAGCTCACGCAGAATCCCGAGCACGAGATCGACGACGACGTAGGTGTTGACGCCTATCCAGCCGGTAACGACGATCGTTTGCAGGGCTGCGGGCAAATAGGCTCCACGTCGTCCGAACGCGACCCGCGCCAGCACCATCTGGCACACACCTGTCCGATGCCCCATGAGCGCGGACAGTCCGAATATCGCGGCGCCCACCGCCTGCCCGATGACGGTCACCAGGATCGTCTCCAGAAGGCTCAGTCCGAGGGTCATGCCGATCGTGCCGACGATCCAGCTGATGGGCGCCAGGTTCGCGCCCGACCAGATCCAGAACATCTGCAGCGCGGTACCGTCGCGATTACCGTCCGCTACGGGCGTGATGCCAGTGGCATCGACATGCAGCACTTCTTCGAGCTGGTGTCTCTCTGCGGGGTCGATGGTCACGACGCCACCCTTCCGACTTCATCATTTGTCATACATAGTTTGTTTGGCTATCGTGAGGATGGGAGCAGAAGCTCAGTGAGAATGTCAAGAGTCGTCTCGGCCCCGGTGTGGCTCACCAGAGGCCGGCAGACGATCGCTAGGACCAGGTCGTCGCGGCTTGGCGCCTTTTACCATCGACGTTTCGAAGACCCGGGAGGACGCTGTGAAGGGGCTAGTCGTAAGGAAGGGCCAAGGGCAGTCCTACGAGACCGGTCCTGCCTTGTTCAAGGCCGGCGGCGGTCAGACGGGAGGCCGCTACGACTTCATGATCATGGACCTCGAATATCACACCGGTCCGCAGCTTCACGTCCATGAGCAGCAAGAGGACACCTTCTTCGTGCTCGCCGGAGTACTGACGGTTCAGCTGGGAGACGAAGTCCACGAACTGCACCCCGGCGACTTCGCCAGCGCTCCCCCCGGCCTCCCCCACACCTTCGACAACCTGGTCAAGGACCAAGGGGCCGTGAGGGTCATCAATTTGATGACGCCAGGCGGTTACGAAGGCTTGTTCGCAGAGTTCGACAAACTGCAGTCGGACCCGGAATCACCGGAGGCGCTCGCGCTCTACGCCAAGTACAGCGCCGCTTTGGTTGGTCCAACGCTACGGGAGCACCTCGAAAACCGGTGACCCATGCCTGCTCGCTGCATGCGGGCCGGGCGTTGGACCCGCGATGCAGGCCGTGCGGCGGAGGGCGGCGTCGACGGTAGTGCCGGCGGCGTGGGCACTGAGGCCGGTGTCGAGGCGCGAGGTAGCGACTGGCGGTGGCGGGTCCGTCGCCGAAGGCGGTTGCGGGATGGAACCAACCATTTCGCGTATGACGAGTTCGCGGACCCGGTACTCGTCCCACCGCCCAGGCGGCGTACTCGCATCGCCGGCCCGCAACTCATTGCCCGATCGGACGGTTGTGATCGTGTTCGTCGCGCGCAGCGAGTGGAATCGTCACGCGATCCTGTGCGCGGAGATACCGCGGTGCGGCGCGGTTGAACGACCCTGAGCAGCACCTGTCGTCGATCTCCGGCGGCTGTCGCACCTCGCGATGCCGGACGAAGCCGATCGGGCGGGTGGCCCGTCACGAAGCACAGATCGGCGCGACCGGTCGTCGGCATCGGTGCCATTCGCCTCGCGCCTTCGTGGAGCGAGCCGTCCGACATGCGGCCAGGAAAGCGAAAAAGTGCTCCTGACCTGCAACGATGGGACTTCTCTAGGTCCCGTCGGCTGCATGAAGAGAAGCACTTCTCAGGTGGACAAGGATAGCGGGTCGCCCGGTCGAGTCCGGTGGTTGCGGGATTGTTCGCAGGCCGGCGGGGTGTTGCTCACGGGGACGGCTCGCGGGGTCGAGTTGGATCGCAGGACGCCTGACCCCACGCGCCGCTGCCGCCATGCGTCCGGCGATCACGGCCACACGCGCAGCGAAGTCCCCTTCCACGGGCGCGGACTTCACACATCGGGATCCCCCACAGCCCGGCGCTCGCGCCCACGCATGGCCCGGGAGGTCCCACCGGGAGTGGCGCTCAGCGTTCGATCGGGAACCGGTGGACCCCGCGCGCCGCCTGAGCTTAGCCAAGAGCTTGACCCCTTTTCCCAGGATCTCCAGCGCGGCGTCGCGCTTGGCCACCTCCTTCCCCAGGCGCTCGACCTTGCGCCGGAGCTTCTCGCTCTCGGCTTCGGCCGCGGACTGAACCGCTCCGGGTTCGTTAGAGACTCGGGTGTGTGGCGATGACCTGTGGTTTGGCTGTCTCTGGTAGTGCTTGGCTTCGTGTTCGGCGGGTGGGGCGTGGCCGAACTCACCGTGGAGGCGGGTGTGGTTGTACCAGTCGATCCACTCGGCGATGGCGAGTTCGACGGCGGCCAGGGTCTGCCACGGGCCTCGGGGTTTGATCAACTCGGTCTTGTAGAGGCCGATGGTGGATTCCATCAGGGCGTTGTCGAAGGCGTCGCCGACGATGCCGATGGATCCGGCGGTGCCCTCGCGCGCGACGTGGGCGGCGAGGCGGAACGAGGTGTATTGCGAGCCGGCGTCGCTGTGATGTATCAACTCCCCCTGCCGGACGGGGTGTTGCGTGCGGTCGCGCTGCCACACGCCCATTTCGAACGCCGAGAGTACGAGGTCGGTCCGCTTGTTGCCGGCGGCCGACCAGCCGACGACGCGGCGGAAGAAGGTGTCCACGACGAACGCGACGTGGACGGTGAGACCTGAACCCGGCACGTTTCCGCAGGTGGGCTTTCGCAGAAGTCCTCTCGAAACCCGCATGTTGTGCGAGGCACTTCTGAGACACTCCTGCCATGGACCTGACGCTCGATCAGGCCGCGTCCGCAGTGGAACGTCACGACTGCCCGAACTGTGACGCCCCGGCCGGCAGCACCTGCCGCATCCGGGGCGGGAAGACCGCCGTCAAGTACCACACCCCGCGCTTCGTCCTGGTCCCCGCGCGTCGCGAACACCTCGAAGTCCCGCTACCCGCCGACCGATTCCCCGGCCGGACCTGGAAACTGGGCCACGCACTCGCCGTCGTGTCCGCGCCCCGCACCGAGCGACCGGTCCGCATCGGGTACGCAAGGACGTCCACCGCCCGGCAGGAGCTGGGGAGCCAGCTCGAAGCCCTCCGCCGCGCGGAGTGCCACAAGGTCTTCCAGGAGCAGATCAGCACCCGGGTCAAGGTGGGCCCGAGCTGGAGAAGGCGCTTGCGCTGGCCCACCAATTCAACGAAGCCGCACCCCAGACGCCGGTGATCGTCACGTGCACGAGCTCAAACGACTGGCCAGGAACGCGACAGAGCTGATGACGCTGTCGGCGAGCTCCAGGCCGGCGACATCCAGCTCGAACTCCTCAGCGGACCGCTCACCGGGATCTACGATCCCAACGGCATGGCGCGATGTTCTTCGCCGTACTCGCCGTCGCCGGACAGATCGAACGCAACTACATCCGGGAGAAGACCCTCGAAGGGCAAGTCGTCGCCGCGGCCAAGGGCAACCACCGCGGCCGACCGGGAGTCATCGACGACGACATGCTCACCTTCGCCATCGCGCTCAAGGACAAGGGCGTCCCCGTCCCCGAGATCGCGAAGAAGCTCACCATCAAGGTCGGGAAGAACGCGGGCACGTCTCCCTCGGTCGCCTCGCTCTACCGGGCACTGGCCGAAGTCGAGGCCGCGGCAGTGGACGACGGCCTGCCGCTCCAGCCCAAGCCCGCCCGCATCCACCGACCGGAAGACCCGCTCACCGTCGAGGGGATCGACCTGCGCGATCGGCTCCAAGCCCGGCCTCACCCGAACACCGAGATGCGGCAGGGCGTCCTACCAGCCCTCCAAATCGGCCGCGCGTTCGGCAGCATCATCAAGGAACAGCCTCCGACGGCCGAGGGGCCAAGATCAAGTGCTTAGCGCTGACGGCTGTTCCGTTGGCCCCCAAGACCGGGCCTGGGGTCACCGCTCCTGGCGACCGATCAGATCGGTCGACCGTTCGAGTGCTCCTCGATCCGGCGTCGCACGGCATCCAGGTGCCGCCGAAGGGCATCGATCCGTTCCTGCGCCGTGGTAAAGACAACGCCACCGACCGGCAGCGAATCCTGGACGCGTCGCGCACTCCCCTGATCCGCCCGGGCATCAGCATTCGGGTCTTCCCACGAGTAGCGGCCTTGCTTAACCGCCGCAACGGCGTCCCGGTCGGCCTCACCCGGGACGGCACTGTGTGCGCCGGCGAATCTCGGGGATCATGGCCGCCACCGCGGGCAAGAGGGTCACCGCCGCGTCGTCCTGGAGATCGGCACCGGCCTCGGCCGGATCGCGGCCCTCCTCGCCCGATACCTGGGCAACGAGATCGTCGTCTCGGTCGGGATCGGCCCAGCACTCGTGGACGACGCCCGCGCTGCCCACGCCCGGGTTGCGACTCGCGCCCACGGTGATCACCGGCGACGGGACACTCGGCACCCTCGACATCGTGAGGCGTTCGGGCATAGAGGCGTCGCGGGTCTCGGCCGACGGGGTGGTCTTGTCGGTTGAGACATCCCATGACGCTGGGTGTCAAGCCGCGGCGAGGTCGCCAGGGTGAGCCCAGGCGTTGGCCTCGTCGCAGCGGGTGCGGGCGGTCGGTCTCGATCCCGACCACCACCTGCTCGGGTTCCTGATGCTCGCCACCGTGCCGGGCGACCAGGGCGTGCAGCCTGGCGATGCCCTCGACGCCCTCCATCAGCCGGGCTACCGAGCCCGCGATCCGAGGAGTCCTGGACCTCGACATCTGTGGCTCGGGTCGGCCGGACCGCAGCGGGTACGCCTGATGTAGGCGCTTGCGATGTCGGCGGGCATCGGACGGCGAGAGGAAAGGACGATGCCTCGAGGCCGAGTGGCTGTGACGCGGGCTCCGCTGCTCGCGGTGATCGGCGTGTTCGCCGTCGCAGCCCTCTCGCTCGCCACTCCTGCCTCGGGGTCAACGGTGCTGGTCACACGGGTGGACGACACAATCACCCCGGTCATCGCCGACCATCTGGCCGACGGCGTGCGGGTCGCCGAGCGGGACGGGCACCAGGCGTACATCGGACACTCCGGGCGGGCTTTTGGAATCGACACGCGACATCGTGGGCGACTTCCTCGGCGCGCACGTGCCGGTCGTGGTGTACGTGGCTCCGTCGGGCGCGCGGGCGGCCTCGGCGGGGGCATACATCGTGCTGTCCTCGAACGTCGCGGCCATGGCGCCGGGCACCCACATCGGCGCCGGTACGCCCGTCACGGGAAGCGGCGATACGGCGAGCAGTAAAGTCGTCAACGACGCTGCGGCGTTCGCCATCGCCATCGCCATCGCCATCGCCATCGCCATCGCCGAACAGCGTGGCCGCAACACCGCCTTTGCCGAGGACATGGTCCGCGAGGGTACGGCCATCACCGACCGGCAGGCGCTGGACAACGGAGTCGTCGACCTCACCGCCGCCACCCGCGGCGAGCTGCTCGCCGGCCTCGACGGCCGTGAAGTCACCGTGGCACCCGACCGGCAGGTGACGCTGCAGACGGCCCGGGCCAAGGAGGTCGGGCACGACCTCGGCTTCTTCGATGACGTACGCCAGACCCTCGCCAACCCGGAACTGGCCTTCCTCTTCCTGTTCATCGGCACGCTCGCGGTCGTCTACGAACTCGCCGCTCCCGCCGTGGGCCTGGCCGGCGTCGCCGGCGTCGTCTTGTTGGTCCTCGGGCTCACCGCCTTGAGTGTCCTGCCGTTCGACGTCGCGGGCCTGCTTTTGCTGCTGCTCGCGGCGGCGTCGTTCGCCGCCGAGGTCTTCACGGCCGGATTCGGGGTCTTCGCCGTCGGCGGCACCGCCGCCCTGGTCTTCGGCGGTTTCCTGCTGTTCGACGGCGACGTCGGCGTCGACCCCGCGGTGTTGTGGCCGACCGCGGTGGTCACCGGCGCCGGCGCGCTGCTCGCCGGGCGCCTCGCATGGCGAGCCCGCAAGGCCCGACCCACCACCGGCCAGGAAGCACTCGTCGGACACGACGCGGTCGTCCACCACGCCGACGGACCCACCGGCCAGGCCTGGGTCGACATCGGCGCGAAGGGCCCGGGACTGTTCCTCATCATCCCGTTCGTGGACCGCATGGTCCGCGTGTCCCTGCGCACCGTCTCCATGGACATCCCACCGCAGGACGTCATCACCAAGGACAACGTCACCATCCGCGTCAACGCCGTCACCTACTTCAACGTCGTCGACCCCAACCGCTCCGTCGTCGCCGTCGAGAACCGCATCCAGACCACCCTGCGCAGCATCCTCGGCCAGGTCGACCTCGACGAACTCCTCGTCAACCGCGACGAGATCAACCAACGCCCACAGCAGATCATCGACCAGGTCACCGACCCTTGGGGCATCAAGGTCACCCTCGTCGAGGTCAAGGACGTCGAACTGCCCGAGACCATGAGGCGCGCCATGCCCGGCAGGCCGAATCCGAACGCGACCGACGCGCCAAGGTCATCCACGCGCGCGGAGAGTTCGAAGCCGCCGAAACGCTCGGAGCCGCCGCGATCCCCCTCGAGGAACACCCCGCAGCCCTCCACCTGCGCATCCTGTCGACCATGGCCGAAGTCGCCGGGGAACGAAACTCCACCCTCATCTTCCCCCTCCCCATGGAAATCCTGCGCCTCGTCGACCTGCTGCGCCAACCCGCCACCGCAGCGTCCACCGATACGCCACAACCACCCGAGCAAGCCTCCACAGCCGCCAAGACCGGACCCGCGTAACCCGTGCCGGCGGCCTCTCACCGCCCGTCCCCGCAGGCGGCCGTCGGCACAAGGCAGGTGAACCGACATGGATACCTCGAACGGCGACGACCGCGTCCTCGCCGGAATCGAACAGCGCCTCGCCGACGACGATCCCGACCTCGCCGCCCGCCTCGCCGCTCTCAACCGCCGCCTCGAGGAGGCCCAACCACACACGAGCCCCCGGCGCCAGTTCGTGGCGGTGCTGTGTGCCGTGCTGATCACCGCAGTGGTCGTGTTGGCCTCTCTCGCCAAGGTCGAATTGGAGGACAACAACCGGCCACCCCCGGCACCGAGCAGCCCGGCAGTACCGATACCCGCCAACCCCGGACCACCAGGCGCACCGTAGACCGTGACGTTGACGGCCGGGGTCGGCGTGTGGAGGTCGGTGTCCTGGCCGCCGCCCGCTTTCCAGGGCATCAGGGTGAGGATGGCGCCGACGACCAGGGCTCCGATCGCGACGCCCCAAGCGGGCGGCGAGCAGGAAGCCTGTGATCGGTCAGGCCGCGTCATCCGGTCCAGCGCGGCGCGCGCTCGGGTCTCGTCCGGATGTCCTGGTCGGCCTCGCCATGCACCACGACGAGAGGCAGCGCGAGCACGGCGAGCACCCGCCGCAGCCCACCGGCCGCGTCGAGGGCGCGCTGCACCGCCCACGCCGGCGCCTCAGGTCGTGGCCCCCGGATGCAGCTCCGACAGTTTCAGCAGCGCCTCGCGCGCCGCGATCAACGCGAACTCCTCGCCGCAGGCGGCCGCGTCGACCAGGCCCCGCGCAACGTTGCGCGACGTGCGGTCCACGCCGGCCGAGCCGTCTCCGAACATGTCGTGGTCGCGGTCCGTCGGGTCCAGGCGTGCGAGGAGGTCGGCCCAGGCCGCCACGGTCGTACCCCACGCAGCCTCGGCGCTGATGCGTGTGAGCGCCGCTTCCGCGGCGCTTCCGCCACCGGCGGCGTCGTCCGCGTTCAGCCCGTCCAACACCTCGAGCGTCAACCGCCGCACCGCGTCACCCCGCACGAGCAACACGAGGCGAAGTAACGGCCGGTGACGGTGGGTCCTCGCACAGCGGGCCTGGTCCAGGCGCACGAACGGCTCAGCCCCGCCCCCACGCGGACGTGGGGGCGGGGCGCACTGTGTCACTCCGAGCCCACGTTGCTTGCGGCCGGGTTCCAACCGGAAGTCGGGACGGTCTCGGTTTTGACATGCACTGCACCCGGACCCCGCACGGGAACGAATCCCCCGAAGGTCTTGCGGCAGTGGACTGCGGTTGGCACGGGCTGTTTGCAGGTCGGACACACGTACGCGTCGACCTCACTCTTCATCTTGACTATTTCTTCTAGTATGTTCATTTTTGTATGTCGGAAAGTGTTTTTCTTCGTCGCCGACTCGAGGCAGAGGGGATTCCCCGTCTCGACCCGGTGAACCGGCCGGGGACTCGGGGCCATCCACCACGGGTGGGGCGTTGGGCGCCTCGAAGTGCTCGGTGGCTGCGGAGGCGTCCCTCGGTTTGTCAACCTGTTCCGGATCGCCTGTCGGGGTCGGCCTTCTGAGGCTGAGCACCACGGAACCGGTCAGGACGATGACGATGACCGCGAGGCTCACCGGTGAGGGGATTTCCGGGATCCCGGGGCTGACTATCTTGTGGGAAGCCTGAAGGATGAGCTTGACCCCGATGAAGGCGAGAATGATCGCCAGGCCTTTGTTCAGGTAGTGGAAACGGTCCAGGAGGCCCGCCAACATGAAGTAGAGCGCCCGCAGGCCGAGAATGGCAAAGGCGTTGCTGGTATAGACGATGAAGGCGTCGTCGCTGACGGCGAGGACGGCGGGGACGCTGTCGACGGCGAAGATCAGGTCGGCGGCCTCGATGGCGGCGATCACCGCGAGCAGCGGGGTCGCGATTCGCTTGCCGGCCTCCTTGACGAAGAACTTCGTGCCCGCGTATTCGTCGCGGACCGGGATGATCTTGCGGAGCAGCCGGACGGTGAAGCTCTTGCCCGGGTCGAAGCTTTCTTCTTCGTCGTTGAGGAGTTTGTAGGTGCTGTAGAAGAGGATGGCAGCGAAGGCGAACAGCACGGCGGTGAAGCGACTGACGACGGCGACGCCGAGAGACAGGAATATCCCGCGGAAGACGAGGGCGCCCATGACGCCGAAGAACAGCACGCGGTGCTGGTAGGCGCGGGGAACCTTGAAGTAGGCGAAGATCACGGCGAAGACGAAGAGGTTGTCGACCGACAGGCTCTTCTCCAGCAGCCACGCGGTGGTGTACTCCGTGCCCGCAGTGGTGCCGAGGACGAGGAAGACGACCGCGCCGAAGATCAGGGCGAGGCTCACCCACAAGGCACTCCACGCGGCGGCTTCCTTGAAACCGATGACGTGCGCGGTTCGGTGGGCCAGCAGGTCCACCGCCAGCGACACCACCACCGTCGCGGCGAACGCCCCCCACAACCAGAGCGGGACCTCAAGCACGCCGAACACCTCACCATGGCCTGCGCGGAGTGCGCCGGCCCCTATACCGCAGTGTGCTGCATCACGCTCCCTCCGGCATTCTGAGCAGCGCCCGCCAAACGTCCCCGACCGAACACCGGGCGTGATGAGGCGCAGGTCGCCGTATCCCACGGTGCTCCGATGCGTCCGACGACCGCGACGATCACCTGCGAACTCGTGCGGCGGTGGCCTCGCTGACGACGAACCGCGGTCACGGACACCGGGCCAGGACCGCCAGAAAGGGTGTGCTCTTCTTCTCCCAGCGTGCACAGGCTTCCGCCACAACCGGCCCACCTACGCGAATCGGCATCGTAGTCAAGCAGCAATCGACCCCACGGGAAGCCACCGGGCGTGCAGGTCGGTGTCGAAACGCGCTTCCACCACATCGAACGGCGTGAACACCTCCGGACTACCGAATGGTTGACCAACGCCTCCGTCCACGGTCGGAAGCGTCAAGCCGGTCACGGTCACCCATCAGGAGGCACGCATCGAACGCGAGCCGATCACCGACGCCGACCGTCGCGCGGGCGCGTCCGGCGGCCGGATCAGCGAGGGTCATCGCCACGTCGTCTTCGCGGCGACCGCCCATGTCAGTCGCGCAGGGCGGGCAAAACGTGGTGCTGGTAGGCGTCGAAGAAGATCTCGTGCTGCGAACCGATCTGGCCCACGTAGACCTCGTCGAAGCCGGCGTCGGCGTAGGCCCGGACGGTTCGCACGTGCTCGTCGGCATCGTCGCCGCAGGTGACGGCGTCGGCGACCATATCGCGGGTGACGAGTTCGGCGGCCTGCTCGAAGTGAGCGGGTGTGGGCAGGATCTGGGCGAGTTCACCGGGCAGCAGCTCATTGGGCCACAGGCGATGCACCGTGTCGACGGCCTTGTCCCGGTCCGTGCCCCAGCACACCTTGACGCCTCCGATCACCGGCTTGTCGAGCCCGCCGCCGGCCCGGAATGCGCGCACCAGATCGGTGTCGGGGGTCATCGTGACGAAGCCGTCGCCGATCCGCCCGGCGAGTTCGGCCGCGTTCGGCCCGAAGCCGGACACATAGATCGGCAGCGGCGCCTCGGGCGCGGTGTACAGGCGCGCGTTGTCGACCGTGTAGTGCCGACCCCGGTGATTGATCAGGCGGCCGGTGAACAGCTTTCGCATGACTTCGACGGCTTCCTCGAGCATGTCTCCCCGGTCCGCGAAGGCAGGCCAAGGATTGCCGTTCACATGCTCGTTCAACGCCTCTCCCGTGCCCACGCCGAGCACGAATCGCCCACCGAGCAAAACGAAGGATGTGGCGGCGGCCTGCGCCGTGATGGTGGGGTGCAGACGCACGGTGGGACAGGTGACCAACGTAGTGACCGGCAGGTCAGTGGCCTGCGACAGCGCGCCGATCATCGACCAGACGAACGGGCTGCTGCCCTGCGCGTCGTTCCACGGGTGGAAATGGTCGGAGATCGCCAAACGGGTGAAGCCCGCCCGCTCGGCGCGTCTGGCCTGGTCGAGCAATTCCTTGGGGGTGAACTCCTCGCAGGACAGGAAATAGCCGTACTCGGTCATCGTTTCGTGCTCCCTCGCCACTGGTCCGACTCTCGCCACGCCGGTACCCCGTCACGCTCGTCGGATGCCCGCGCATGCCGCGACCGGCGAGCGCTGTTCGCAAGCCGACAAGGACGCCGGCCCGGTGGCGCTCCCAGGCGCGTGGAAGCCCCGCGACAGGGCGCACGAACGGGATGTCGAGTTCGATGAGGGCGTTGCGCCTTCGATGTGTCGGCAGCGTGCTGCCCACCGGTCCACCGAGTGGCGGGAATGTCGAGCGGGCGCGAGCCGTAGCCGCCGGCGCCGTGCGCGGCGCCTGGGAGTTCCGGAGCCGTAATCGTGCGCCGCGATCTCGACCGGCGGGCCCCGCAAGCTATCCGCCACCACCCGGCGATAGCCGAGGGACTTGCCCCACGCCTCGCGGGGGATTCCCGGTGGTGCGCGGCTGGGTTCGATGATTGTCGGGGGTGGCGCGTGGTGGTCCGTCGGATTCCGAGTGGGAGTTGGTCGGGCCGTTCCCGCCGGTTGGGCGAGCGCGGGCCAGCACCGTTGGATGTCGGGTGCTGGGAGTCACAACGTGCGGACGGCGCCCGGCACACCCTCCGCGCAATATGGATAGCGAGTCACGAAGGGCAAGCGGAAGATCGTATTCCTCTTAATGCCGCGATTGCCGGGGAAAGCCCGAGGTCCTGACGTGGTCACGTGTCATCCGCCTTCGAGCCACGCTCAGGGCGCCTACGCCCGCGAGCCCCCTTCCCCACAGGGCCGGCCCGCCGCCGACGCCGAACGCGTCGCGCACCGGACCCCCACCATCGGACTTCTCGCGGGGCCGCTCGTCATCGAGGGAACGCAGTGAAAGCAATAGTCGTCGGCGCGGGTCCTATCGGCTGCCTCATGGCAAAACGGCTCAGAGACCGGGCTTTCGAGGTCGACGTCTACGAGAAGGGGCCGGATCCCAGGCTGCCCGCGTCGGGCTCCCGGCGGACCTATTCCTTCAATCTGACACTCACCCTGCGCGGGACCGGCGTCCTCGAACCCGAACTCCGGACCATGCTCGAGTCCGAGGGTGTGCGGTGCGGGCATCGCATCGTCCATCACACCGACGGGACGTTGTCCGCGCACGCGTACGGCTCCGAGCCCGGGCACCACCTGCTGTCGATCCCCCGTCACCGGGTCCACCACATCATGCTCGACGAGGCCGAGCGCGCCGGGGCGCGACTGCACTTCGGCCACGAGTGCGTCCGCGCCGATGCCCGCGCCGGCCGGGCCGTGTTCATCGCCGGCGGCGACCACCTCGTCCACGGACAGGCCGCTCTTCTCGTGGGATGCGACGGAGCCGGCAGCGTCGTCCGCCACGCGATGTCCCGCGGCGGCAGCCGCCTCGACGTCCATCAGGAGTACATCACGCACGGATACATCGAGCTACGGATGCCCGCCGGCCCGCGCGGCCAGGACATCCTGGTCGAGTCCGCCATGGACCCGGATCTCCCTGCCGGACTGCATGTCTGGCCGCGAGGGGACCACCTGCTGCTCGCCCAGCCGAACCGCGACCACTCCTACTCGGCGTCGCTGTTCCTGCCGATGAGCGTCGACGATCTCGCCGTTCCCAGCTTTCGAGACCTGCCCACGGCAGCGGACACGGAACGATTCTTCCGGACCGAATTCCCCGACATCGCCCGCCTGTTCCCGGGCACGGCTCTCCATTTCCCGCACCGGCCGCCCGCATCGCTCAGGATCATCGAGGCCGGACGCTATCACCACGGCCGAGCCGTCCTGGTCGGCGACGCCGCGCACACGATGGTTCCGTTCTACGGCCAGGGCATCAACTGCGGCTTCGAGGACGCGCACGTCTTCTTCGACATCCTCGACCGCGTTCGCGGACGTCACACGGGGGACTTCGTCCCCGAGACGTTGGCCGAGTTCACGGCGGCACGCGTCGGTCCGTGCCACGCCATCAGTGCCCTCTCACGTGCGCACCTCGACACCTTGGCCGACGACACGACGGACGCGACCTTCGCACACCGCAACCGTGTCGAGCGGTTGGTTCAGGAGGCACACCCGCACGACTTCACCCGGCTCTACGAGAGCGTCGCATTCTCCCGGATCCCCTACGACCGGGTCGTGGAAACGCACGACCGGGGCAGGCGGCTGCTGTACGAGTTGTTCCGCACCTTCGATGCCGAGTCCCAGGCGAAGCGAATCGTCGAGGAATTCGGCCGCCGAGTCGGGTCATCGCGACCCGCCGAACTGTACAGCGCGTAGGCATGGCATACCGCCCCACCTGCAACTCTCCGCCCACACCGCGAACGAGGGACGACGACGATCCATGGCCGAATTCGCCCATGACAAGGCCCCGGAACCGGCCGGCCCCTCGGGGCCGGGACTCAACCTCTCGATCGCGCAGTCGCGACAACTGCTGGAAACCGTGTCCGCGTATGTGCTGAGGTTCCACCAAGACCTCGCGGCCGGCGCCTATCCCGCCTCCTACGTCGACGACTCCCTCGACGTCGCGGCCTACTCCGACGGCCTGCGCGTTTCGAAGGAACTACGCGAAGACGACGTCCCCACGGCACCCACGGACCTCGAACCGCTCCTGGACACGCTCTTCGGGCCGGCGATGACCAACGGCACGATGCATCCCCATCCCGGTTTCATGGCGCACATCCCCTCCGGCGGCCTGCTCCAAAGCGCCGTCGCCGACTTCGTGGCCGCCTCCGTGAACCGGTTCGCCGGTGTCTGGATCGCCGCGCCGGGCTTCCAGCAGATCGAGCGCAACGTCATTCGCTGGTACTGCTCGATGCTCGGATACGACGAGGGGTCCTTCGGCTACCTCACCACCGGCGGCTCCATCGCCAATCTCATGGCCCTCGTCTGCGCCCGCCGACACCACGAGCGCATCTCCCCCGCCCTGCGCACGCCCAGGATGTACGTCTCCGGCGAAGGACACTTCTCGATCTCCAAAGCCGCCCGGACCGTCGGCCTGCCGGCGGCATCGATCACCACCATCACCACCACCGCGAGCCACACTCTGGACGTCGACGAACTCATCGCGACCATCGAGTCCGACCGCGTGGCCGGGCTGAGCCCGATGTGCGTCGTGGCGACCGCCGGCACCACCAACTCGGGCGCCATCGACGACCTGGACCGCATCGGCGCCTACTGCGAAGCCAACGACATCTGGTTCCACGTCGACGCCTGCTTCGGTGGCTTCTTCCGCATCACCACCCGAGGAAAGGCCGCCCTCGCCGGGATCGAACGCGCCGATTCGATCGCGGTGGACGCGCACAAATCCCTTTTCCTCCCGCACGGCAACTCCGCACTCCTGGTCCGGGATCGACGCCGTCTCGCGGACGCCTTCGAAGTCCCCGGTGCCGCCTACCTCCCGGGCCTGACCGAGAACGAGGACGTCGTCGACTTCTGCGGCCTGGGGCCGGAACTCTCCAGGGAGATACGCGGCCTCACCGCGTGGCTCCCGCTGAAGATGCACGGAATCCGGGCCTTCGAGGAACGCCTTGACGCGACCATGGACCTCGCTCACCACCTCGCCGAAGGCATCAGGAAACTGCCCGGCGTCGACCTGGTCCAGGCCCACCCCGCCGTCCTGCCGGTGGTCACCTTCACCGCCGCCGCCGACCC
Source organism: Embleya sp. NPDC127516 (assembly GCF_044765325.1). NCBI lineage: Bacteria > Bacillati > Actinomycetota > Actinomycetes > Kitasatosporales > Streptomycetaceae > Embleya > Embleya sp. NPDC127516. The sequence continues at coordinate 88,357 of NZ_JBIWJT010000031.1, forward strand.
CGCCGACGCCGGACAGGAGAACAAGGACCGGCGGAACGCCCGCTTGTGCGAGCTGATCTGCTCCCGCAAGAACACCTACCTGACCACGACGGAACTCCCCGGCGTCGGTCTGGTCGTACGCGCCTGCATCCTCCACCCGCGCACCGATCGCACGGTCGTCGACCGCCTTCTCGAGGACATACGTTGGTCCGTGACCCGGCTGGCCGCCGGACCGGCGAAGGCATGGTCCTGATCCCGATCGCGTCGAAAGCGAAGACTCGGTCGGACCGGCGTTCCCCGTCCGATCGGCCCGGGCGAGCCGCTCCACACGACCCCACCGGTGCGCGTCTTCACAAGGGCGACAATCGCGCTCCGTTGCGGGAGCCGTTGTCCGCCGCGCTGTCGGCCAGGGTGAGCCCCCGGCTGTCGAACCGCGTGGCGATCACAAGGGCCAGGAGTACCTCCGACACGGCGCCCGGGCTTCCGCCTCGGTGACATCCGGGACCCGTCGGGTCGCGACCGAGCCGGAAGGCGATTTCCCGCCTCCACCGGGGCGCAACGGTTCGTCGCGGATCAGCTCGCTTCCGTTGGGAAGAACCATCCGCTTCAACGCCTCGCGCTGACCGTCAACCATCACCGGAACCGTCGAACATCACGCGAGACACCGTCAGGGATGTCCCAGGACCGAACTGTCAAGCATCTCCCTGGCCCTCCCTTTCGGGCAGATCGAAGGTTCTGTCGCGAGTTCCGCGATCTCCTTCGTGTTGATCTTCATCGGTAGAGAACGACGCGTTTGCGGAGGAGGTCGGGCTTGGCCCGGGTCGGCGCGCATGAACCTGCGGACGGTCTCGGGGTCCCAACCGAACTCGGCGACGATCCCGGTTCCGTAGACGGGGCCCTTCTTCAGAGCGAAGTCGTCGACCCCGAGGGCCCGGACCGTGCGGACCTCCGGGTCGGGCAGGGCCCGGATCAGTCGCAGGAGGGCGTCCTTGCCCAGGCCGATGGCCTGCACCTCGGTGAGACGGGCGGCTGGCCCGGCCGCCGAGCGCGAGGGCGATCGCTTCGCGGATCGTGCGCAGGAGCACGGTGCAACGTCCGTACCGGAAGCGCAGATCGGGTACCTGCTCGGCGAAACGGCCCGCGTTCCGTCTGTCTCGGCGCCGCCTCGCCGGCCGCTCGGCGACGAACGTCAGTTCGTCGTTGTCGGGATCGCCGCCGAGAACGGATTGCCCGGCCACGCCCGACTCCCTGCCCTCCTCGTGCTCCGCAGCGGGGTGAACCGCGCCGGCAGGTGCGCCAGGGCGCTGTGGAAGGGGCCGATACGTGCTTCCAATTCTTCCTCGGGGATGGTGAGTTCGAGGTCGGTGCAGCGCCGGATGAGCTGTTCGATCGCGGTGGTGGCGATCAGGAGAGCGTCGTGACGCACCGGACACGCGTGCGGGCCGGCGGACCAGGCCAGATGCGCGCCGCCCCCGGCGATCCGGTCGGTACCGGGCCCGTTCGGGTCCGTGTTGGCTGCGGCGAAGGACACCATGACGAGGGTGTGCGCCGGAATCGTGGTGCCGTGGAAGTTGACCGTGCGTGTGGGGTAGTGCGGGGCGAAGTTGCTCATCGGCGGTCGCTCCCGCAGGATGCGACCGATCGCGTGCTCGGTACTCAGCGCGCCGTTGGACAGGTCGTTGTAGTACTGGTTGTCGCTGAGCATGAGCGAAAGTGTGTTGGCGATCAGATTGGTGGTCGGTTCCTGCCCGGCGGCGACGGTGAGAACCACAGTGTGCAGCAGTTCCTCCGTGGACAGGTCGGCCGGGTGGTCCAAGAACCAGGACGTCAGGTCGTTGTCGCGCCGCTCGAGCTTGGCACCGACGAGCCGGTTCATGTACTCGTAGAACTCCGCCTCGCCCGCCCCGCTTTCCAGCAGGCTCGCCAGCGCGGAAATCAACTGTGGTGCGGCATCGTCGCGTTGGCCGAAGAGTCGGTTGAAGACGTAGGAGGGAAGCGGACGAGAGAAGTCGGTGATCAGGTCGACCTGCCCGCTGTGGGCGAATCGGTCGATGAGCTGATCGGCGATCTCGCGGACGAGGTCGCGCAGGTGATGCGGCTCGACCAGATCGAAGCAGTCGGTGACCACCCTGCGATACCGTTCGTGTGCGGTGCCGTCGGTGTACAGCGGGTTGGGACGCGGCCCCAACATGCCGAGGATGGGGTGGTCCGACGACAGGCTCGCGGCCCAGGTCGTGGGATCCTTGCTCCACGTCTCGGTGTCGTGCAGCAACTCCAGCGCTGCCCGATAGCCGATCACCAGATGGCCGTACACCCCCGGCGCGATCTCCACCGGAGCGATCACCCCGTGGTTGGCGCGCATGTCGCGGTAGTGGCCTTGCTGGTCCCGGGCGAACTCCCGGCTGTACAGCTGGTAGGCGTTGGGCAAGTACAGCGGTGTGGTCACGAGGCGGCGTCCAGGCGGATTCGGGTGAGGGCGTGGCGGACCAGTTCGATCAACGCGTCCAGCGAGGACGTGAAGTCCAAGGCGTTGCAGGACACCACGGGAGTGTCCGCGTCCAGGTCGAGGTGGTCGCGCAGTACGTCGGGGCTGACATCGGGTGAGGTGGGGAAGCGGTTGACGGCCACGCAGTACGGCAGTCCGCTGCGTTCGACCAGGTCGAGCGCTTCGAAGCTCGCGTCCAGCCGGCGGACGTCGAACAGGACAAGGACGCCCTTGGCTCCGTAGGAGACGTCGTCCCACGCCTCTTTGAAGCGGCCCTGTCCGGGCGCACCGAACAGGTAGAGGATCGTGTCACCGGGGTCGAGCGTGATCCGCCCGAAATCCATGGCGACGGTGGTGGTCGTCTTCTCGGGAGTGAACTCGAGGTTGTCCAGGGATACGCTCGCGGCCGTCATCACCTCCTCGGTGTGCACCGACCTCATCTCGGAGACGGCGCGGATCAACGTCGTCTTGCCGACGCCGAGGCCGCCCGCGACGACGATCTTGACCAGGTACGTCGACGACTCGTCGAGATACGCCGGTTCAACGGGCGAGGTCGTTCTCGCGAGCCTTGACGAGTCCATTGAGCACTCTCTCCAAAAGATCGACGTCGGGAAGGTCGGCCGGCGGCACGGCCTGCACTACGCCCAGGTCCACCAGGTCGCCGACCAACACGCGGATCACGAAGACGGGAAGGCGCAGGAAGGCCGCGGCATCGGCGATGGTGAGCGTCCCGCCGGCCAGTACCTCCAGGAGCCGAAGGTGGGGTGAGTCCAGGCCGTTGGGTACGTACTCCCCGAGCCGTGAGAGCCTGGTGAGTTGGTCGTAGGTGTTCCGGTGCGTCGCGCTGCGTCCGCCGGTGGCCAGGTACGCAGGCACGGTCCGTGGGGCCTGCCTGCGTGCGTTCATTGGGCGACGTCCTCCCGTGTCTCGGCGCCCACGCCCCGCCCGACCAGCGCGATCAGCTTGAGCATCGAGTAGGCGGCCGTGCCCAGTTCCGCGTCGGGCGTGGTGAAGGCCGCGAGGCGGGTGTTCTTCCCGGCGTCCATGACGATCAGGTAGCCCTGATCGGTGTCCACGACCACATTGCGAATCTCCAGTTCGGCGCCGTTACCGGGAGCCATCGCGCGGACCGTCGCCTTCGCGGTGCTGTGCAGGCCCGAGCCCATGCTCGCGACGCTGTCCTGGGTGTCGACGTCCATCGCGTGGGCACCGGCCTTGAGACCGTCCGCGGTGAAGAACAGGGCGCTGGCGATGCCCGGTTCGGACCTCACGAGTCGCTCGGCCCACGCTGAATGGTCCGGCTGCTCGTTCATCGAGTGACGACGGGCCTGGGTCATGTGGGATTCCCTTCGATGTATTTGGGACGATCGGCGTCGACACGGTGCTGCCGGGTGACATCTTGGAAGCCGGCGAAGCGGTGGCGCACCTCGTCCGCGTCCTGCGGTCGTTCGCTCTCCAGCGATACCGGCTTCGGGTCCGGGCGCTGCCGTCGCCGCCGGGGCATGCCGTCGGGCGCGGTGGCGGGCAGCGCCGCAGCCGCGGCTTCGGGCGTCGACGCCCGGGATTGTTGCCGCAGCAGACCCACGGGTACGGCGGCGGCGGCCGAGACCGGCTGAGTGACGGGATCCATCGACACCAGCAAGTCCTTCGCGATGTGTACGGCTGCGTGCACTCCTCCGTACTGGGACACCGAAACGTTCACGTCGATCGGATACTCGCGTACCAAGCGGCCGATGCCCGCGAAGCCCAGCCGCGGCGGTGACCCGAGCTCGGTCAACAGCACACGCCTGCTGCCCGAGGTCATCCGGTCGACGAACTCCCGGTCGTCGGGATGGATTCCGGGGCCCGCGTCGTCGATGACGACCAAGGCTCCGGTGGCCGTTTCGTGGATCGCGACGGAGACGGGCACCGTTCCCGTGGAGAAGTAGGCGGCGTTCGCCATCAACTCCGCGAGGATGACGGCCACCGGTTCGGCCGCGTGCGCGACCACGCCCACGCGTCGCTCGACGCTGAGGTTGTTCACGGGCCTGATCAGTTGGTAGCTCTCGATGCGCGCCTGGGCGCCGGCGACCAGGTCCTCCAAGTGCGAGTCCACGCGCGACAGTCCGGTCGAGTCGCCGCAGGCGACCGCCATGATCTGCCACAGCCGCTTGGTGCGCTCGTTGAGGTGGTCCAGCTTGACCAGGCTGTCCAGGATCTGCGGATCCTCGAATCGGTCCTGGGCCTCGATCAGGATGCGCTGCATCTGCTGCGAGAGGGTTCGTGAACCGGCCGCCGTGCGACGCAGGATGTCCTGCGCCGCCTCGTCCACGCGGATGCGTTCGTCGCGAACGCCCGAGGCCACGACGTCCAGGATCTGTCGTTGCAGTTCGCCCAGTTCGGTCCCCGCCCAGCGTGGATTGTCCAGGGGCGGCACGGGCACGTGGGGATGCGCGAGGTGGGTGATCAGGCCAGGGAGCCGAACCTTGCCCAGGTGACGCAGCTCCTCGTGGACGTCTCGGAGATCGACACGACACGTGTCGGTCTCGATCCGGAGTGCTTGGAGAGCCTGCTCGGCTCGGGCGGTGCCGACCTCGGCCTCGTGCAATGCCCGTCCAAGGCGGCGTGCACGCCGTTCAGTCCGGATCAGCCAGGGCACTGCGATGACGCCGGCGGCGGCGACGACGGTCAGCACCACGGCGAGTGCGTGGGGTATCTGCATCAGGCGATGTCCAGTCGGGCGAGGGCGATTTCCCTGGTCGATATAGGTGTCGTGCGATGAACTGTCGTGTGGATCGCACCCTTTGGTGATCTCGAATACGCAGTCGGGATCCGCCTGTGGGCGGCATCGGAGGTGACGCGATTCACGGTCGTCAGGGAACTTTCGCAACCGGCAGGGTCTCTGCGGCCGATGTGTTCCCGGGTCGGGTCTGGTCTCGGTGTGAACGTGAGGGGTGGCGCGCGACCGGGCTGTCGGAATCGGCCGTCCGTGGGAAGACGAACAAGCCATGGGGCCTGCCGACGATATCCGGCCAACCGTTACGATGCATCTATCAGGAAGGAGGAAACAGCACGAAATCAACGCTGTCGTGGCCGAAAACCCGCAGAACTCCTCGCGAACATCCGTAAAACGCGAGGCGAACGTGCCGGCCTGCGCTGCGTGGCCAAACGTGGCTGGGCCCGCGAGGGCGTGCCGCTCGCTCCTCGTCCATCGGCCCGGGAATCACGCCCACGGTTCATCCATCTGCGCCTTCGGTTCGGTCACGTCGACGAATTCCATGGCGTTGCCCTGCGGTTCCGGCAGGCGCGTACGGCGGTACTCGCCCGGGGTGACTCCGTACCGGCGTCGGAAGCCGCGAATGAGGACCCCGGGGTCGGTGAAGCCGACGGACTGGCCGACCGAGCTGACGGAAAGGTGCCGTTGCCGGGGATCGGCGAGTCTGCGACGGGCTTGGTCGAGGCGGGTCTCGCGGATGAACTCGGCGGGAGAGCTGTCGCCTTCGCGAAAGACCAGGTCGACGTAACGGGTCGAGACGCCGAAAGCGGCGGCGAGCGTTCTCGGGGACAGGTCCGGGTCGGCCAGATGGAGGCGGATGAACTCGCGCATGCGCGTCGACTGTGCACGCCGGGAGAGTTGCACGTCGGAGCTCCACATACCTGGTCCTGCGGCTGTTCGAAGTGTGGACACGAGCAACTCGTACGTGGTGTGCCCGAGTTCGGCCAGGACCTCGGACGGTCGACCGAGCGGGCTGCAGGCGAGTTCGGTGACGACCGCGGTGAGCACGCGCAGCGTCGGGTCGTGGGCCGGGATGACGCGACCGACGGCGGGAGCGGTGCGCAGGTCCCGCCGGAGCGCGGCGCGTGGCACGTGGATGGACAGGTAGTGGGCGAAGGCGTCGGCGGTGAGCGAGTAGGGCTGGGTCGAGTCGACCAGCACGGCGTCGCCCGGGCGCAGCAGAGCGTGGTACGTGCCGGCGGCGGCCCGGCTGGGCCGCACTGCGAGCAGGAGGAGGTACATGTCGACCGGATTGCGCTTGATGAGGCGGGGAGTTCGGGCGACTTGTACCGGATCGGAGGCCACATCGCTGATGCTGACGGCGCCGAAGTCGTGGACGTTGACCCAGCCCGTGTAGCCGCGGGGGTCCGGCGGGTGGAACGGGGTGGCGTCCAACTGGAAGATCGCGTCACGCAGGATCTCGCGCCAGGTGTCGACGTCCGGAGCGGAGCCGGCCGAGGGCGCGGCACCGGGGCGCGGCGTCGACCGCCGGCGACCGTCCGAACCGACGCGGTGGCGTGGGGCGTTCCCGGAGCCCAAACCCGCGAGCGACCGCTTCCGTGAACGCGGCGTGTCGGGCTCTCGTGGACCTGTCATGCGGCCAACTTCTTTCCAATGTGGGCATATCGGGGAGCGTCCGCCCATCGACGAGGGCCCATCGTAGGGGCGGCGCGCCGACGGTGTCCGGCCGAGGACGGCCACCGGGAGGTGCGGGGGTCCTTCCGGTCACCGTGCGCGGATCGCCTGTTCGCTGTGCGCGGACCGCCGATTCCAATGCTGCGCCGCTTGCGAGGGTCTCGGTATACGACGCGAGACGGTTTTCGTCGCCCGGCGCCGCTGTGCCGCGCGACCGGGAACGAGACCCGCCTGCGTCGCAGGTGCTTGGTGACACGGAGGTTTTCAGGATGGCTCGCACAGCACGATCCCGGCTTGTCGGCAGGTGGGCGACCCGCCCGTCCGCCGTGCTGTTCCTCGCAGCGGCTCCGCTGCTCGTTGCGGCGCCCGGCGTTGCGGCGCCAAGCGGTGCGGCGCCAAGCGGTGCGCCGGCGGCAGCGGTCGAGAGCGACGCCTACAGTGCGCGCTACCTCGTGCAGCCCAATCCGCTGCCATCAACCAATGGGTTGGCTTTGGATGGCCGGGGGAACCTGTATGTGGCCCAGGCGCTCTACGACCGCATCACGCGGATCGATCTCACCACGGGTGCCGCCGAGCGCATCGCGGACGACACCGATCCGGTGGCCGATGCCTTGCAATCTCCCGACGATGTGGCCGTCGGCCCGGACGGGAACCTCTACGTCACGAACGCCTTGAAGAAGTCGGTGGTCCGGATGGCGCCGGACGGCTCCGCGCGGACCACCATCGCCTCCGAGGTGACCGACGGGGTCACCGGGCCGAACGGCATCGCCTTCGCCTCCGACGGACGGCTGTTCGTGAGCGATCTGGCGTTCGACCCCGCGCACCCGGGTGGCCTGTGGCAGGTCGATCCCCAAGGAGCAGCCGCTCCGAGGCAGCTCACCCACCGGCTTCGCGTGCCGGAGGGCTTCGGCATGGCGTCCGACGGTCTGGCATACATACCGGAGTACTACGCCGGGCGGATCGCCGTCGTGGACCCCGGCAACCCGGGCTCTGTCGCCGGACTCTCCACCCGGTTCCAGGGTCTGGTGTCGGCGGTGAAGGTGATGCCGAAGACTCTCGACCCGGCCGAGTCGTTGGTCCTGGTAGAGAACCTTCCGGGCCAAGGCAACGTGTGGCGGGTGGACCGGGCCTCGGGGAGCAAGACGCTGCTCGCCGCCGGCCGCGGAGCCTTCGACAACCTGGCAATCGATCCGGGCAGCGGCACGATCTACGTCTCGAACTTCGTGCAGGGCGGGATCCAGCGGGTGAATCCGCGCACGCGCACGCTGACCGGGGTCTTCCCGACCGGGCCGCTGGCCACCCCCACGTCGTTGAGCCTCAACCCCGACGGATCTCTCCTCGTCGCCGGTGCCACGTCGCTCGCCTCGGTGTCGCCCCGCGGCCGGGTGACGACGCTCTCGCAATTCCTGATCAGCCGGAACCAGGGCGTCACCCCCGGAGCCGTGCAGATCGGCACCACGTTGTACTACACCGACTGGCTCGACTCTTCGCGTCCCGGACGCCTGATGAAACTCGACCTCCGCACCGGCACCCGAAGCGTCGTCGCGAGCGGGTTCGTCATCCCCTGGCATGTGCGGCAAGGCCCTGCGGGCACCGTGCTGGTGTCCGACGAGGCACTGGGCAACGTCTACCGCGTGAACGTCGCCGACGGCGCCCGGACGGTAGTCGCCACGGGGCTGAATTCTCCGGCCGGCCTCGCGTACGACGCCCACACGCAGCAGGTCTACATCGCCGAGGCGGGCGCCGGGCGCGTGGTTGCCGTGCCGGTCCAGGGCGGCACCCCCGGCACGGTCGCCGGCGGTCTCGACAAGCCCGAAGGCGTGACGCTGGACGGCCAGGGCCGACTCCTCGTCGTCGATGCCCAGGGCAGTGCCCAGCAGAACCCCGCCGCTCCCGGCAGCCTGCTGCGCGTCGTTCCCGGGACCGCGAGCCGAACCGTTCTGGCGACCGGGCTGCCCACCAAGATCACCGGAATCACGTTGATTCCCGGCTTCACCTTCACGTCGGATGTGGTTGCGCGTGCGGACGGCACAATCGTGGTGAGCGGGGCGGCCAACGGCTCGATCATCGAACTCTCCCCGAACCGCTGACCCACTCGGCACGGGATCCTCGTCCGACGGAACCGGTTCCAGCGTCCGCAGCCCCGCAGCAATGCGGGGCTGCGGGTCCCACTTTGGACGTTCGAGGCCGGGACCTGGCGCTGGGACGCCTGCTGAACGTGCCCTGCACGGACAGGTACGCCAAGGCGACGGTCAACTGGAGTCGGACGGCGCGCGCGGCATGGGTGAGGTCTGGCAAGGCGTCGACCGCGAACTCGACCACACGTGGCCGTGAAGGTGCCGCCCATGGAACCGACGCGTCAGGAGCGGTCCCGCCAACGAGGCGGGCACCTGCGCCGGCCCTGGCATCGCGGGCGGACGTCGACCAGGCCAAGGGCCTGCCGATGGCCCGATACGGCGTGGACGCCAACCGCGCGTTCGCGACCCTCTCGCGGACCTCCCAGGAACGAAGCATCAAACTCCGCACCAGCGCCCGCGAGTTGCCCGCATCGGTCACCCCCACCCGGACCGACCACACGCCCGCGCCACCGTGAACCAGGCGCCACACGGATCGGGAGGTGCACGTTCGCAGTACGCAGGACCGCGGTGAAGTGGTCGGCCGACCACCCGCCCGCGAAGCGGCGCCCGCCGCCCGCAGCACACCGCAGCGCCGATCCGGTGACTCCCGGCACAACGGCCCGAACCGGCGGCGCGGCCCGACACGGCATCGGGCACGGGCGGCACCCGTGCGGTCGGGCGCCTCCTCCCCCGCCGGAAGGAGACGCCCACCCACCACACGCCATCCCTCCCCGGTCGGGAAACAGAGGGGAACGGCGTCCACCACCCCTGCCCCGCCCGCCACGACCCTCACGCGCCCGACCGAGTGAAACCCGACACCACCGCCCGGACCGACGTCAGCCCGGATCCGACCGAACCCTGCACCGAATACCGGCACGTCCACCGGACCCACGTCCTCCCACAGACCAGCAGGCGGATCGGTGGCGCCACCTGCCTCATTATCGACGTCGAACCGAACGCACCGGGCCCTGACCCGCTACTGACAAGACACACCCCCCATCGGGAACCGAGCCCGGAAGTCGTACGGGAAACCAGACAGGAAAACCGAGCGAGAACCACAGGCCACCACCGGCACGGCCCCGTTGGTCACGGTCGTCCACGACAGCAACCACGCCCGTGTTCGGCGCACCGGCTGCCGGACCGCCTGCCGCCCGACCGGCACGGCGGGACGAGGGCCGGGTCAGGAGCGTTCGGGGATCTCGCGATCCGGGCTCGCGTACCAGGGGACCTGGTGGACCTCTCCCGCGCCGACGGTCACGGTGAGACCGAAGTCGAACACCTCCGGGCGACCCACCCGGTCCCACCAACGGTAAGCCTCCTCGACCTCGGTCCACAGCGAACGCGGCCCCGGCTGAAGGACGTTCGGACGACGACCATCGGCAAAGCCCGCCGCGGCCACCGAGGGAACCGCACCGCCGGCCGTCAACCACAGCGTGCCGTCACCGGCACCCTCGCCGGGAACCAACACCGGCACACACCCCGGAACCCGCAGACCGATGACGAAGGCGATCGGATCGTGGGGACCACCGACCACGTCCGCCGGTGCCAGCTCGGTGCCGCCGGCACGCGCCACGCCCGGCCATCCCTCGGGGAGGTCGATCACCGGCGGCACCGCACGTTGGGCGCGCAGCTTCATGAACGACAACGCCATCGTGAACGGCCCACTCGCCCGGCCCAGTCCCGAAACCGCTCCGCGAAGTCGGGATCTTGGCCACCGAGACGGTCCATCGCGGCCCGCACACGAGGTTCCCACCCGGGCATGCCGAAGTGGTCGGAGACATCCCTGCTCGGCGCCGCTGCAAGGAGCATGAATTCCTCGGAGGACAACTCCTCCTGCAGATACACCAGGTAGGCGACGCGTCGCCTCACGTGCCTCTCGATCCCAGCCAGTACGCCGCGTCCGAACTGCGCCGGCGTGCCGGATGTCCCCGGATCATCGCCGCGTAGTCGACCCCGGCCCCTGTCACAAACTCCCCGATGCTCAAAAACCGCCACCAGCCACAGCGAATGGTGGCCTGCGCCGAGCCGGGTCGCGAACGTCAGCCGCGGTCATGGTGGCCTCCGGTTTCACCGATCACGGTTCGATGATGTCGATCCTGATCTGGGGACTCTTCGGCGGTGTTCTGGTCCGCACGGTGGCAGGCGCCCTGCGTGGCGACTGGTACTTCAGGGCTGACGTCGACGGGCCTGCGATCTGCGCCACGACGATCCGCGGCGAGTGCCTCGCCCGTCTGCCCTGGGAGCAGGTGCAGGCCATCGTCGTGTGGAAAGCCCAGCACAACCTGTGGATCGGCGTCGTTCCCCCGGTGTCCCGACCTGCCGCAACTCGTCCTGCTGCTTGATGAGATCGCGCCGCACGTCACCCTCGTCGACCACAGCCGCCGCCGATCGATCGTCCATCGCCGGGGTATCGACCCCAACCCGATCGGCTGACCGCGCGGTTCCGCAGGGGCCACCGGAATCGTGCAGGAAGCTCGCTGAGACGGGCTCCCACACAAGCTGCGGCCGGCCCGTCAAACGGCTTCCCCACCACGCCGGGTGGTCCGCCCACCGGCCATCGAACACGCCCGCCGCGACGCCCCCGGGGAACTCGATCCCGGCCACGCCGTAGGTCTCCGGGTGTGCGCGAGAACGGCAGGCCGACGGGAGAACCCACCCTCCACAGGCCACCACACCACCGCCGGATCCCGGACGGCACGCACTGGGCATCCCTGACCACCGGGCGTGGGACAGGGGCACTCCTGCCGGAGGCATTGGCACCCCTGCCCGACCCCGACCCGGCCGTCCGGGCCGACGCCGCAACCGACGCGCTCGGGGAGGTGAACCACCAGACACCATCTACGAGGCCACCGTGCCCGTGGCCCGCTACGTCGCGGCCATCCTCGACCAACCCCACCTCACAGCAGGCGACTTCGACCCCGACGCCGCAGCGCCGTCACGCCCGACCCTGGTGAGACTGCTGGAATGGCTCGGCGACATCACCTACGACGCGGACGACGAATGCGTCGCCATCGGCGAACGCATGGACGGGGAGCGGTTTCTCCACGAGTACGCGGAGACGCGCGCGTTTCGAGACCTGCGGCCGGTCATCCTCGCCGCCGTCCGGCCCTTCCTCGGCCACGAGAACGCGGACGTCCGCGACGCGGCTCTCGTCGCCACCATCCCCCTTGCCGAACACCCTCTCCTGGGCGGGCATCGCAGCGAACTGGCCGATCACGCCCGCCGCCTCCTGGCCACGAGCACCGATCGCCACAACCGGGACCGCGCCCTGGATCTGGGCGCGCTTGCCGATGGTTGATGGGGGTGGGTCGGTGAGCGCCTCTGCGAATCGATGGGGCTGCCAACGCTCAATGAGCGGCTTGGCCTCGTCGGTCACTTGTCGACGGCTCGGTGGAGAACAGCGCGGAGATGGCCGATGTCGGCGCGGCCGTTGTCGAGGAGGATCGCGGTGCAGAGCCCGTCTGAGGCGGCGACGAGGGCCGCGATGGCCTGGAGGTCGTCGGTGAGGGTGGTGCCCAGTTCGGCGATGTTCTCTCGCCAGCGCCGTGCCACTGGGCGCAAGGCGGGACGGCGGGCGGCAAGAGTCGCCAATTCACGTTCGGCGAGGGCTCGATCCCTTCCGGAGCCGGCGGTCTCGGCGATCAGTTCGGCCAGCCCGGTGAGCTTGTCACCGTCGCCGTCGATGATGGTGCGGACACGGGCGGTATAGGCGTCTGCGACGCTGGTCAGGGCGGCGACCAGCAGGTCATCGAGGGTGGCGAAGTAGTAGGTGCTCAGGGACGTGGTGATGCCGGCCTGTTTGGCGACAGTGCGGTGGGTGACTCCTGCCGCACCGTCGCGGGTGACCACGGCGAGGGTGGCGTCGATGATCCCGGCGCGGCGCTTCTCTCCGCGCGCCCGGCGTCCGTCGGCGTGCTCATCGGGGTCGTTGTCAGCCATGCAGTCCTCCTCGCGCCTACCTCCAGAATAGTCGGACCATTGTTCAAATGTTGGCGTCGATGTCCTGGTCGTGTCCAAGGCGGGGGACGTGGCGCAGCATCGAAAGGCACAGCACGGTAGCGGCGGCGATGGCCACACCGGCGATCAGGGAAGCGACGTTCAGACCCGTGGTGAAGGCCAGTCGGGCAGCTTCCACGGTCACGCCCGGGCGATCCTCGGCGATCGCGACCGTCGCGCTCAGGCTGTCGGTGAGCGCGTTCGACGATTCCGGCGAAAGCTCCTCGGGCACGCGGACCTGAGCGCGGTACACCGCGGTGGTGAGGCTGCCGAGCAGCGCGACTCCCACGGCGATGCCCAGTTCCTGGACGGTCTCGGACATCGAGGCGGCTGAGCCGGACTTCGATGCCGGGGCCGCGCCGACGACGATGTCGGTGCCGAGGGCGGCGATCGCTCCCAGGCCGAGATAGACAAACGCGAACCCGATCGCGACGGAAACCTCGTCGCCGAGCCCGGCGGTCGCCAGCAACGCATAGCCGACGAGGGAGACACCGAGGGTGGTGCCCATGACGTAGCCGGGTCGAATGCGCCGGGCGATCAAGGGTGCGCCGACCGCGGCGGCGAACATCGCCAGCGCCGGCGGGCCCATCCACAATCCCGCCGCGAACGGTGTGAGGCCTTCGACGAGTTGGAGGTACTGGGTGACCAAATACATGGAGCCCCCGACGCCGACGAGTCCGATCAGCAGCACGAGGAGCGCAACGGTGAAGGCCCGATCGGCGAACAGGGATACGTCCAGCAGCGGGTCGGCCAGGCGACGCTGCCGGCGCACGAACACTGCACCGGCCGCGAGGCCCGCGACGGCGAGCACCAACGGCCGGCCGCCGGGCCCGTGGGCGGCGATGTGCTTGACGGCGTAGATGACCGGCAGGGTTGCAGCCAGCGACAGGCCCACGCTGATCAGGTCGAGCCGACCCGCCGAGGGGTCGGCGTACTCGGGCAGCAAGGTGCGCCCGCCGATCAGGACGATGACCGCGATGGGCACCGCCAAGAGGAACACCGCGCCCCACCAGAAGGCGTCGACCAGCAGCCCGCCCACGATGGGTCCGGCTGCCATACCGAGGGCGAACATCGTGGCCCATACGCCGATCGCGACCGCGCGCCGGCGGACATCGGGAAACATGTTCGAGATCAAGGACAGCGTGGAGGGCATGAGCGTGGCGCCGGCTATTCCCAGCAGCGCACGCGCGAGGATCAACAACTCGGCCGTGGGCGCGAACGCGGCGAACACCGAGGCCGCAGCGAAGGCGACCATGCCGATCATCAACAGGCGCCGCCTGCCGATCCGATCGCCCAGGGTTCCCATCGTGATCAACGAACCGGCGATGAAGAATCCGTACGCGTCCATGATCCACAGCAACTGCGCCCCGGAGGGCGACAGATCGGCCGTCATGCTCGGTGCCACGAGATAGAGCGCCGTCACGTCCAATCCCAACAGTGCCGTCGGCAACGCCAACAGCCCCAATCCCGCCCACTCTCTCGCTCCTGCACGCATCGGCTTCTCCCGTCCGTGTGAGACCCCCGGCAAACAAGTTGAACCATAGTACAACTAGTACTGTCGTTCAAATAGTTTCGCGCCGTGCCGCCGCCTCTCGACCCGATCGAGGTGCTGATCCGCAGTCCCTGGATCGGCAAAGAGAACGGGCCTGCCTCACATCCGGTGGCAGCAGCCGAGGGTTACGGGGCGCCCCAACAGACAGGTCGACGAGCTGACATTCCGGAACGGGTGGGCCGCAGGCGGCGCTGCAGCGGGTGGCCGTGATGCCGGCCGCGCCGGCTCTCGCCTTGGCGCACACGCTCGCGGTCCGGGCGAGGTGGTCGACGCACTTGCGGCTGACACGCCTCCTGCCGGAACCCGTCCACGCCGAGAGTGCTCGAGGCAGCAGCCCCCGCGATCGCGGGCGCGGAACGGACCGCGTACGCCTGACGACGGCCCAGCGCAAGCCGGCCCGCCCATGGCAGGGGTCGAAGCGGCATCCGCCGGCCCGGACCCCGAGTTCGCTTCGCTCTTCCCGGCGGCGTCGATCATCCCGCAGACGGTCGACGTCGACGATCTGGGATGGCATGTCGATGTCGCGCGGCAGTTCTTCGGCGCGTTGAACCTGAGCGCGGAAGCGGGCGTCCGGGTGCAGCGGCATTTCGAGCTGTTCGAGGACCGAACGCCGGTCCCTCCCTACGCGCCCCGAATGATGGGCTTCGAGGCCCTGCCCGAGAACGGGACGAACCGGGACGGCGTT
Source organism: Embleya sp. NPDC127516 (assembly GCF_044765325.1). NCBI lineage: Bacteria > Bacillati > Actinomycetota > Actinomycetes > Kitasatosporales > Streptomycetaceae > Embleya > Embleya sp. NPDC127516. The sequence continues at coordinate 103,561 of NZ_JBIWJT010000031.1, forward strand.
CCCCGACGTCACGGCTGTGACCGCGTGTGGGGTTGGAGCTTCGACTGCTTCTTCGCGGAGATGCCGGTGTACCGCCGCTGGCTGACGGCCCAGTTGCGTGACCTCGGCTGTTCCATCGAGACGCGTCGCCTTGATCCCGGCGACGTCGACCACATCGATGCGGACGTCATCGTCAACTGCGCCGGATTCGGATCGGCACGCCTCTTCGGCCTGCAGCACGAGTTGACGCTCGTGAAGGGAGTCCTCCTATACGTCGATCCTCCCAACGCGGCGCTCGTCCGGGGCAAGACGGGGATCGCGAGCTACAACTACACGCCGACACCAGCCCTCCACTGCGCCGACCCCGCATCGGATCCCGCCGGACGAGCCGACGTCTACTTCTATCCGCGTGTGGACAGTTGGGTCCTCGGGGGCACCCGCCTGAGGGGAGCTCTCGATGACGCCGGCGCATGGATAGGCGAGGAAATCGTGGGGCCGACTCGGTGCATCGGCGCCGTCGACGTACCCGCTGCCGTGATCGACCTGAACCGCGAGCTGATCATCGGCCTCACGGGGGTTGATGTCCGCGATCGGTCGATGCGGGCCGTCGTCGGCTACCGCTGCACGCGCGACCCGGGTCGTGGCGGCGTCCGACTCGAGGCCGAATCCCGCAATGATCCGGTAGTCGTGCACAACTACGGACACGGCGGCAGCGGTGTGACGTTGTCGTGGAGCTGTGCCGTGCGAGTCGCGGCGATGCTCGGTGGGCCCCAAACCTCAACGACGCCGGCACCTTTGCGACAGCCTATGCATCGCCTCCTGCGCGAAATGGTCGTCGGCGTCCTTATCAATCATCGTGGCGTTCGCCCTGGTCGCGAGCGACCGGGGCGTCCGAACCGTCGGCGTGGACGGCATGACCGTCACCGACGTCGAAGCACCCTTGTTCCTGAACGGCCCGCGCTCGGGCATGACGTCCGGCACGTTGCGACGCCCGCCGGTGAGGGAACGCGGGATCCCCAAGCCGGGCGGCTCGCGAAGCGTTCGCAGCCTGGGGATTCCTTGCGTGGCGGACCGCGGCGTTCAGGAAGTTCTTGCCGGTATCGGGGTGTCCGTGGCAGCTCGGTCAGTCCGCCGTCCAGCCGCGGAAGGTGCCGACGCAGCCGCGGCCGGACAGTTCCTGGTGATCGAAGTGCCGATTCGAGCTGCGCACGGACGTCGTCCAGGGTGTCGCCGTCGTTGTGGAACGCCACCTGCTTCGTCGTTGTGGAACGCCACCCCTGTTGACACGCCAACGACAGGCTTCTTGGGCGCCAGAGCACGTCGAGGCCCTCACCGCACTCCGGATGCGGCGGGCGTGGCGCCGACCACCAGGCGCCGGCCTCGGGCACAACCCTCCGGCGAGAATCCTCAGCGCTCTTGCGCAGCTCTCTCGCTCCGCGCAACACCGCAGGTCGACCACGCCCGCCCCGCGGTGCGCTGTGGCTTACACAGGTGATGCGGAGGACGTCTTGCAGGACAGCCGTTTGAGGGAAACATCCGTGTCGCCCCGTCATCGACCCCAGAATCGTCCGTTAAGCTCGCGCCGCCATGCAGGTTCCGACTTTTCACGGAGGGCAGGACGGCGAGGATCAATCGCGAGCGTCTCGTCGGAACGCTGACGTTCTGGCTGCGTCCGGCCTTCGCGCTGCGAGTCGTCAATCGGTTTCAGCGGATCCTTGGTTTCGACCGCTCGATGGCCCTGGCGTCCAGCGCTCTCACCGCACTGATTCCGCTGGCGATCCTCGGTAGCGCCGTCCTGGGCGACTTCGTCCGCTACGACTCCGGCGGGCGGATCATCAAGCGCTACCGCCTCACCGGCGCGGGCGCCGAGGCGGTCGAATCCCTCTTCTCCCCTGCCGAAAGCACGAACGCGAGCGTGGGCACCTTCGGAGTGGTGTTCCTGCTGATCTCGCTGCTGAGCTTCGCGCGAGCCGCCCAGCGGCTCTTCGAACAGACGTGGGAACTCAAGCCGCTCAGCGTGCGCAACACGCGCAACGACCTGTGGTGGATCCTTGCTCTCGGTGGCTACACGGTTGTCATCGGGTGGCTTTCCGCCGTCCTCGGGGGGAGTGGGCGAGGTCTGGTGGCCGCCGCCGGCGAGGCACCGGTGACCGCCGTGTTTCTCGTCTGGAGCGGTTGGATCCTGTCGGCGAAGCGGATCATGTGGCCCGACCTGATCCCTTTCGGCGTCACCGCGGCCGTTCTGACAGCGGTCTATTCCGTGGGTGCCGGCCTCTACCTGCCGCGTCTGTTCAACGCCTCCGTCTCGCGCTACGGGGTGGTCGGTGCCGTCTTCGCGATGATCTCGGCTCTCTTCGCGGCCATGCTCGTCCTCGTCGCATCGGCTGCGCTGGGACGAGAAGTACGAGACGAGCTCGGTCGGATCCGTGAAGGCCGACGCCCTTCCGACCACGAGGTCCGCCGGCAGTGGGACAGCGTGGTCGAGCAGACACGGTCACGGTGGCGGGCGGCACGTGAACAGGTCTCCCGTCATCGGACCAACGGTGCGGACCGCTGATGGTGCGACGGCTGACCAGCGCGTGCCACTCCGATGAGACACGCATCGACCCGGGGGGCGTAAACCAGCCTGTCAGCCGGACCGCCTCCTGAAACTTCGCCAGATCTGCGCGCAACACAGTGAGACTCTGAAAAGACCAGTGAGAACGGGCACCGTTGAGTTGCGGTGACCGGTTTTGCTGACGCAGCGTCACACCGAGGGGACGCCGAAGGTCTGTCAGAGGCGCGCATGGGGGACCGGTAGAGTTCCCGGTGGAGTGCCGGGAAGCCTGGTCGGCGAACAAGGGATCAATCTCTTCGCTGATCGGGGCTCACGTCATGGTGCTGGTTGCCGTCCACGGTGTCGCACTCCCTCCTTTTCCCGGTACCGGACTCCGGTCCGACAACCCGGTCCGTACCGTGCACGTCCCTGCCGTTGCCCATCACCCGGGCCGGCGCGACCACCGGCGACGGATTCCCCGGGGCGATCCGCATCACAGCCGACAGCATGGTCGTCCAAATCGCCGCGGCTTCGGCGGTGTTCGCGGTGCTGCTCACCGACAAGACGCACCTCCCGTGCCGGCCCACTCGCGTGGGCGAACGCCCGCGCCGGGCACCGGGAGAACGTCACCGTGCGTACCGACACGCCCGCCACCGCTCGGCCAAAGCACCGGTGCCCACCCACATGGACGAAGCCCCGAACGGCCGACTCGCGGTGTCGCCGCCACCGGCTCGACTTCGCGTCGATCCACCCTCGCGCCACCGCCCGCACCCACCCATCCCATAGGCACCCACCCCGCCCGGACACCCCCAAGGACGGACCATGAACGGCAACCCCGCCTACCACGCGATAGCCCTTGCCGCAGCCACGATGATGCTGCTCCCGCTCGTCTGGGCGACCCACACGGGGCGCCTGCCACGCCGGGCAGGCCCGACGAGCCGGCGGTCGCGGCGACGCAGATCGTGGGGACTGGCAGCCGGGTGGGCGATAGCCCCACTCAACGCCGTGCCCCGGATCGCCGACGCCGCGCCACCGGTGGTGGCCGCCTGCACCATGGCCGGAGGCGCGCTGCTCCTGACCGGTCTCGCCCTGATCGCCACCGCCGCGCGGATCGAGCACGCCGAGGCTGCGCTGTGACCCTCTCCGCGATGGACCGCAGCGCCAAGCGGCTGGCTGCTGCCGCCGCCGTCCTGATCCTGGTCGCGGCCGGCTGCATGATCTGGGCGGCCCAACACACCGGCGGCCTGCCCGACCGCGCGTGCTGGGGTTCGATCAAGGCGCGGGACCTCGAAAACGCCGCACCCCGCAACGGCGCGTGGAAGGTGAAGGAGGGCACCGACCACCGGGGCGATGCGACCTGCACCATCCGCAAGGGCGACTGGACCACCACGGTCACCGTCATGAAGACCCCGCTGCGCACACACCTGTGGTGGCAACTCGGCGCCGTGCCCTTGGGGGGCCGCCTGCCCGGCATGGTCAAACCGGGCGAAAAGCGCACCGATGGGTGGCTGTACCTCGGGCCGTGCGGCAACCGCATCGTCAACGCCGACGTCCCCTCCTCCGGCACCGACGACCGGGCGAGCATCGACCTGACCGCCCGCCTGCTGCTCGCCGTCGGCGACACCCGCATCCGCGACTGCGGCGGGCAAACCCCCTTCCCCGCCGCCCACCTGCAAGAACTCGACCCCCGACCCCGCAACGCCGACCCCACCCCCTGCGGCATCCCCGGACTGCCGCCGTCCCTGGACGGCAACGGCGAAGACCTGGCCCAACTGGGCGCCATCGACATCGCCGACGCCATCAGCCGCTGCGCCGTCATCAAGCGCGAAGACGCCGCCGGCTCCGCCGCGTTCGGCCCCGGCCTGCTCGGCGTCACCGTCGTCCACGACCCCAAGGTCGTGGACGCCCTGTCACCCACCGGCATCCGCGCCACCGTCACCGCAACGCGCGGCGCCCAACTCGTCCTCAACGACGAGGATCTGCGCTACGACCGCGACGGCGTCACCGAAGTCGTCTGCGGCACCGAACGCCGCTACGTCCACCTGATCACCGCAGGCACCGACGCCGACCACGCCCACAGCAAACGAGCCGTCCTCAACCTCGTCGCGGAAGACCTCGGCTGCGGATGAACCCGCGCGTTCTTCCGCGACCGAAATCCGCACGTGCCGACCCGGAAGTCACCCGTCGCAGCCCCTCCTCATCGGCATCGGTGACGGCCCGGGCGAACACCGTCGGGCCCGGACCGCGGCCGATTGGGACAGCACCGTGCTCATCGACGAATGGCCGGCCGGCGCGCCGTGAGGCCGATCTCACCGGACACGAGGTGCGCGGAAACCGGTGGTGGATCCCGACAGTCACGACCCGGACCGGTCGGCTGTTCCTGGTCGCCGACCAGGCACAGCACCTCCGAGTTCCTGGATGTCCGGCCGGGTTCGACCCCGCCACCGGCAGGCTGCCTACGACCGGCCGGACTCTCTCCGGCACGCACAAGTCCGCTCTCCAACACCGAGGGAACCGTCGTCGTGGTCACGACGACGAACATCACCGCCGCCCGGGAGACCGACACGGGGAAGTTGCTGTGGCGGCAGTCCGAGGATGAGGTCCGTTTGGCGCCGGTCACCGTGGTCTTGTACTCCGGCAGAGGCCCCCTCCGCACGAAAGCGGTCCTCCAACACACCGTCACTGACGTTCCCCTACCGGTTGGCACCGGCCACGCCGCGGTCACCCGCAACCCCGGAGCACATACGTCCTCGCCGCCCGGCAAGCCTGAGCACGGCACGAGGGGCAGGCACGCGGCGAATCTGTCGTCGAGATCGTGCCGTCCAGGCACAGGACATCGCCCCCGATGTAGCCGATGAAAAGCAGTCGGTCGGCAAGAGCGCGATGGCTGTCGAGGAAGCCGAATTTCGCCGGGACGGATTTCATCCGACTCGGAATCAAGGTGATGGCCTCCCCCCAACCCCCGCGGCACGCCGATCTCGCAGACGAGACGCCTGGCGTCACGATCGACCAGTGAATCCGGGACCTGGGTGACGGTGTGGAGCCCGTACACCCCATACGCCGCGATGAGTTCGTTCCTTATCGACAACACGTGCAACCTTTCCTGGACGGCCACCGAGAGGCACCGACCTTGGACTCCAAGGCGAAAACGCCGGCGAGTCGAGCCAGGGAGATCTACCGACAGCCCCAAGGGCTCCGAGGACGCCCCCGTCGACCGCAGCGCCGACCTGCGCCGGCCCACCGTGGGTGTTCTTCGCGGGTCTGAAGTGTCTGACTGTGAACCGGTGACTGTGCAGGTGGTCAGCGCCCTTCGCCGACGATGAGGTCCGGGAGTGTCCAGGGCCACCGCGCTGTACGGTCGGGCGAGTACCGCAGCCGTCGACACAGGAGCCGAGATGGGACCGGATCATGTTTCCGATTGGTTCTGGGAGGTCCTGGAAGCGACACGGCCGCGTCTTTCCGCCCTGGAGTCGTGGTTGGAGTCCCACTCGCGGGAGGTGCTTGAAGCGTTCGCGCTCGCATACGAGTCCGCGGCGGAATCGCTGGCCGACTTCTCGGAAGGTGTGAGCGTGGATGGGGACGTCTGGTCCGAAGACGGCACCGAGGATCTGTGCATGTGGGTGGTCGGGCAGGGCTACGGGCTGTGGAGTTCGGTGATTGTGGGAGAACTACGGCTGGAAGAAGTCGCTCGGATGTATCTGGGTCGTGCTCCGCTGCTTCCGGAAGGCGTGGCGCCGTGGGACGGGGATGTCTCGGACCCTGAGCACAGGGGCTAAGTCGGGACAGATCCTGGTCGGGTCCCAGCGTGTTGATGGTGCGGAAGAGGTGGTTGACCCCGTCGACCTCCCGGTTGTCGATCAGATCGGACACCAGCGCGTCCGCGGCCGGGTCGCCGACCCGGTTCGCGGTCTCCAACTCGGTCGCGATGTTCGCCGTCGTCAAAGTCACAGCACAACTCCATCCTCGTCGGGGGCGACCTCGGGTTCGTCCCCGGCAAGGGCGGCGGCGACGGTGCGCCGCGGGACGGCGCGGCGTCGGACGACACTGGTCATGCCGGAAAGGGGCGAGATCGCCGTCCGTCATCCTGTCCAAGCCGACTCGGACTTACATTGCCCCGATCGAGGGACGCGGTGGTACGCCGGGCGCACTCCGCGGCCCTCCCGACCGACCCGCCCGGCCGGGCGTACGCTCACCGGCGACGACGGGACTCCACCTGATGAAGGCCATGGCCCCCACTTCGGCGACCCACCACGCTTCTCGATCTCGGACTCGGCCGGGGTGCGGCCGAGCAGCGCGCGGGCGTCGTCGGCGTCGACGAGCGCGAACAGCTCGTCGCGGACCCCGCACAGCCGCTGCGGTGCCCACCCGCCGGCGCGCACGACGGCGGCGGCCTCGGCGTTCGCGCCCACGGCCGCGCACGCGGCACGCGAGCGCCCGAACTCCTCCTCGTAGGCGTCGAGTACGCTCACGCGTTCGGCGGTGAGCGGCAGCACGAAATCGCCGACGACTGCGCCCCGACCGACGCCGACGCCGAACCGGGCGACGTAGACGACACGACGCCGCTTTCCGGGTCCACCACGAGTTCGTCGTCGGCGTCCGTGTAGCGGCTGGTCGGCAGGCACGAATCGCATCCCGGCGGTCCGGTCGCGGACGGCGAGGCGGCCGTTGAACGGTCGGTCGGGGCGGGCGGGATGTCGAGGCGGTGACGCATGCCGAGCACCCGGTGTCCCTCGCGGCGCAGCGCGTCGGCCGGGGCGTCGTCGGTGTCGGCCACGACCATGTACGCGTGGTCCGGCTGTCCTGGGAGACACGGGCGCGGGACGTCGAGCACGCGCACCACCGTTCCGGGCTCCCACGCGATGCGTCTCGCGGTGCCCCGGCCCTTCACGAACACCGCGCCGGTGACGACGGTGGTGCCGCCGAGGAACCTCACCCGCGCCTGCGACGGAAGCGGAGACCGACACGAATGCACCCGGCAGGATGGGCCCGTGCCGAAGAACCCGCCGGAATCGATGCAGCACCACCTGCGCCGGCGTCTGAACCGACATGCTCGCGCAGGCCGGCCCCACGTGGACGCCATCGCGGTCCGCTTTCGCGCAGGATTCGCCTACGTGGCCGCCGAGTTGCCCGGTGGGGAGAGTCTGCCGCTGTGCAGACTGCGCTTCACCGGTGTGCTGCACACCTGGGGCTTCGCCCTCTATCTGGCCGGCAACGACAGCTACCGGGACAACATCCTGCCCAGCGGACTGCCGGTCGGCTCCCCGGAGGAAGCCCTCGACTGCGCAGGCGACCTCTACCTCGACACTCTCGCACCGACCATCCGGGTGCCGGCAGGACTCGTCGTCCTCGTCGGCCCGCCGGCCTCGGGCAAGACCAGCTTCGGTCGGGCGCTGATCGACAGCGGGCAGATCGACGCGGAAACCGTGGTGTCCAGCGACGGGATCCGCGCGGAGCTTTTCGGCACCTCACCCGCACAAGCGGAATCCGACGCGGCGGACGCACGGATCTTCGAGGAACGTGACCGCAGGATCGTCGCCAGGCTCGCCACCGGACGCAGCGCAGTCGCCGAGTCGACGAACGTCACCCCGCAGGCACGCGCACGACTCATCGCCATCGCCGGCCGCTTCAACGCCCCGGTGACCATGCTGCGATTCAACCCGGACCTCACCGACCTCCTCCAGCAGTACACCGAGCGAGGCCGAACCGACCTCACCCCCGCAGACGTCCACGCCTACGCCGCGGCCATGGCCCGAGACGCCAGTGCCGAGCAGCTCCGCTCCGAGGGCGCAACCACCGTTCACGATGTCCCCGGACGTCGCCAAGCGACCACGCCTGCCGAAGCCGCCGCGCACTTCTCCTTCGCCTGACACACCCGAGGTGTCCAGACCCGCCTTTCGGCACCTCTCCACGAGCTTCTGCGGAGCAGCCCTAGGCTAGGACCCATTCCTGCGGGGCGGGGCCCCGCAGGCCACCAGGTGGTCCAGCGCCCGCCCGGGCGTCCCGACTTCGGCGGCGGCCGGTGGGGCCGGCTCGTCGTCGATAACGAGGCCGGCCGGGTCCTCGACGGCGGCAGGCGGCGGGACCAGGCGAGCGAGCGCAGGCCGGCCAGGGCGCGCAGCGCGGCGGTGGCCGCGGTCGCCTCGCGGTGCGCGACGCGCAGTTGCTCGCCGGTCCGGCCCAGGCCACGCAGATCGGCGGCCAGGCCGCCGTCGCGCCAATCCGCGACACGTCCGCCCGGGACGCGAACCGCCGGTGGACCCGCGCCCGGGCCGGGAATCGACTCCAAACGCTGGTTGTCGACTCCGGTCCAGCCGCGCCGGTCCGGCTACGGCAATGCCCCCGGATGCCACCGCAGGCCGCCCGGCGCCGTTCCCGCGCCTGCGGTCAACCATGGGACTTGGCGAACGCCTCGTTCACGCATCGCACGGCCCGCGCCAACTCGACCGCATCGACCGGCCACACGGGGTCCTCGGCGGCGTCCGGGTCCGTCACGGCCACGATCCGCCTGGCCACGTCCACCTCGGCCGCGACCCGATCGGCGAACCGCCCGACCACGGCGGTGACCTCGGGGCTCGCGCCGGTGGACGAAATCCCGTACCACTCCCCCGGATCCCAGACCACCAGGACCTCGCCCAGATGCACGCCGCACCCGGGCAGGCTGTCCTCCGCTCCGCCGCAGGCCGCCACCCAACCGAGCAGCGGCGCGCCGTCGTCACCGATGGGGCCGCCGCACGGGTGGCTGGACGCGGCGCCGAGCGGGCACCGCCGGCCACCGGGGGGCTTGTCCTTGTCCTGGTGGTGGTTGTTCGTCGTCATGCGTCCCACCTTCGCCGCCTCGACCGGCCGGCCGCCAGTGACCGCCTCGGGCCGCAGGCGGTTTCGGCCACGGCTACGCGGGTTCGACGACGGGGATCCGGTCCGACCTCAACAGCGGGACCTGGGTGGTGTCGAAGCCGTACCAGCCCCTTCCGTAGGCGAGCGAGAGCCGGGGATAGTCCTCGACCCAGGCGGCGAGTTCCTCCCGCTCCTCGTCGTCGACACCGTACGGCGCGGCGGTCAACGCCACCGACCGCCCGCCCCTCGTCCAGGCGCTGACGTGGTCCATCCACCGCCACCGCTCACGCGCTAGTCGCCGGTACCCGCATATAGCTATGCTTGTGGGCATGGGTAAGCAGACGAACATCCGGCTGGACGAGGCCGTCAAGGCCGCCGCCGAGGAGCGGGCGAAGCGCCGTGGGCTGAGCCTGCAGGGATACGTGGCCGATCTGATCGAGCAGGACGTGAACGAGTCGCGCGCCGCGTTCATGGCCGGCGCCGCGACGTTCCTGGCGGCGTACGCCGACCGGTTCGAGGCGGAGTTCGGCGAGGATCGCTACCCGGGCCTTGCGGCGGAGTCGGCGCGGACCGCGCCGCGGGACGCCGCGTGAACCTGCGGATCGACCTCGCCTGGATCCTGGCCGTCGCCCAGCAGATCCCCGGGGACCCCCAGGTCGTCGACTACGGCGTGCCGATCGCGGCCGACGCACGCCACCGCGCGGAGGTCCTCGACCACGAGGTCTACCCCGAGCCCCACCACAAAGCCGCCGCCCTCCTGTGCGAACTCGCCCGGAACCCGAGCCTGGAGACGAGGAACCTGCTGTTCGCTGCCACCGTCACCGCGGCCTACCTCGCCGCGTGCGGTCTCCCGGTGAGCCCCGGCCTGGACACCGTCCTCCCCCTGGCCCACGCCGCACGCGAAGGCCTCCCGGTGCGGGAGGTCGCCACCCAACTCAAAACCTGGACGAGTTGACCCACCGGGTTCCGCCCTCGAATGCCGTCCACGGCGGGTCCTGTTCGCTCGCAACGCGCGGGTGCCGCATGCCGCTGCCTGGGCTGGTCACTCATCGACCGTCCCGCAGTGTGCCTCGGCGCGGTGCCTCGGCGCGCAGGCGGGCGAGCTCGGTACCCATGTCCCGGATCTCGAGCGGGTGGTGCGAGGACACCAACGGCACGCAGATCGCCGGCGTGAAGGACGGCTCGCCGACCCCGTGGCCCTGCGAGGAGCCCGAGCGCATGGACGAGCGCCGTACAGAAGTGGGAATCCCACCGTTCGCCGAATACATCGCTCAGTTCTCCATCGCCTGAGTCATCCCAGCATCCGGCGGATCACGCTCACGCCTGATCCGCCGGAAAGACCCTACTGTGAGGGGCGATACGGCCGGCCCGCCGAACCCCCGGCACACGAACGGGGCTCACCAACCATCGGCGCGGGTCACAGCGTGGCACCCCCGGCCGAGACGCGCGACACGGGCGCGCTGCGGCCCTGATTCCCACGCACTGGGAGAACGCGGGACGTCGGCCGAGCGCGGCGCTCGCGCCCCGCTCGCGGCGAGCTCCGCCTCGATTGATCTCGCCGGAGATCGTCGGGATGGCGAAGGTGGGGGACCCGGTGCCGAACGCGGAATCGAACCGGTCGATGGCCTTGAGTACCGCGGTCACCGGCCTGTCCGGAATCTATCCGAGGATGACATCGAAGCGACTGTTTCCAGTGGAGCGCCGCGCCGAGGATGAACCGCACGGGCCCGGACGCGGAAGACGTTCGGCCCGGGTACGGCCGCCGCACCCTCGCGCGGCCGACCCTGCCTCCACGAAAGGTCTCTACATGCGCGCATCCGCCTCGCGTTCCACCGCCGACACCGGCCCCGTCCCGCGCCGCCGGCGCGGACTGGTCGCCAAGGCGATCGCGGCCACCGGAGCGGCACTCGTGCTCGGCTCCACGGCGTTCGCCGGCAGTGCCGGCGCGATCGTCAACGGGCGGGACTCGACCGAGAGTTACCCGTTCATGGCCTACGTCCCGATGACGGCCGGGGGCGTGGACGCCGGGTGCGGGGCCACCCTGATCGATCGGCAATGGGTCCTCACCGCGGCGCACTGTGTCGACCGTGATCTGCCCATCGAACTGGCCGGGACGGTACGGATCGGCAGCGAGAACCGCACACAGGGCGGCACCGTACGCGGCATCGACAGGATCGTGATGCACCCCGGCTACTCGCAGCCGGCCGACGACGGTGGCTACAACGTGAACGACCTCGCGTTGATCCGCCTGGACCGGCCGGTCAAGGAGAAGCCGATCAAACTCGCCAAGCAGGCCGGGCCGGTGGGCACGCCGACTCGGCTCCTGGGCTTCGGCACCATCGTCGACCCGGACAGGCTCGAGGACGCGGTCTTCCCCAACCGGCTCCAGGAGTTGGACACCCGTCTGGGCACCAGCGCCGAGTGCAACGGCCGCACCGACGCCACCCGCCTGTGCACGGTCAGCCGCAAGCTCAACGCCATGGCCTGCTTCGGCGACTCCGGCGGCCCGCAGATCCAAAAGAACCGCGCCGGCCGGTGGGAGCTGATCGGCACCACCTCGGGCGACGGCGACGGCAAACCCGGCTGCGCGACGGGCCCGGGCCTGTACACCAACGACACCGCGTACAAGAACTGGATCCACAAGACGATCCACGACCGCACGTAAGACCGAGGCGCCGCGACCCCGGCACGGGGCGGTCCACGCCGGGCGCGGGTGTGGTGCAGGTTCGAAACCGCCCCACCGTCCGGAGTCGCAGTCCCGTCCGAGTCGACGATCGAAGGCCGTTTCCGGGCCGGAGGTGGTTTGCCATCAGGTCCGTGTGGGCCTCGGTCGTCCGCCCCGCACACAGCAGCCGAAAACCCGGAAGCACCGGCTGCCCGCCGGGGTCGTCGCGGGAGCAGGCCGGGCACAGGTTCACCTCGTGTGACCGTGCCCGGCCGTTCACGTTCGTCGGACACAAGGCATCGCGGATCGGCGCCGGGGGGTGCCTCTATGTCTTTCGTCAACCGAGATCGGGTCATGCTGCGACCGGTTCGGCCGGTCGGGATTCGTAGAAGGTTCCGTCTCTGAGCATGGCGAACAGGACGTTGATGCGTTGGCGGGCGAGGCGGAGGAGGGCTTGGGTGTGGGTTTTGCCGCGGGCTCTGCATCGGTCGTAGTAGGTGCGGGAGGCGGGGTCGTGCAGGGCGGCGAACGCGGAGAGGAACATGGCCCGTTTCAGGAGTCGGTTGCCTGTCCTGGGGGCGTGTTCGCCGTGGATCGACGTGCCGGAGGATTTCGTGGCCGGGGCGAGGCCGGCGTAGGAGGCCAGGTGGGCGGCGGTGGGGAACGAGGTTCCGTCGCCGATGGTCACGAGGAGGGTGGCTGCGGTCCTGACTCCGACTCCGGGCATCGAGGTCAGGACCTGCGAAAGAGGGTGGGCCTCCAACAGCTCGCCGATCTGCGTTTCGACGGCGCGTCGTTGTTCGTGGACGGCGGCGAGCGAGCGGGCCAACGAGGGCACGACGGTGTCGAGGGTGGCGGTGCCCGGGACGACGACGGTCTGTTCGTCGAGTGCGTCGAAGACGTCGTCCACGAGGCGTTCGGCCATGCGCGGTGCCTTCGGCCGTATCAGGGCCACGAGTCTGCGGCGTCCGGCCTTGCGCAGGGCGGCGGGCGAGCCGTGTCGCTCGAGGAGGTGGGTCATGGCCGGGTGGTCCAGGCGGGGTCCGAGGACGCGTTCGAGGCTGGGGTGGAACTGGGTGAGCAGGCTGCGGATGCGGTTGCTGGTGCGGGTGGCCTCGGCGGCGGGGTCCTGGTCGAAGCCGGTGAGGACCGTCAGGGCCGCGGTTGTCTCGTCGGTGGCCTCCAGGGCTCGGAGGGTGTGGGGCATGGTGCGGGCGGCGTCGGCGATGACGTGGGCGTCGCGGGCGTCGGTCTTGGCCTCGCCCGGGTAGAGGTCCGCGATCCGGCGCATCGCCAGGCCGGGCAGGTAGGCGACCTCGCAGCCCGCGTCGCGGGCCACCGTCAGCGGCAGGGCGCCGATCGAGGCGGGCTGGTCGACGATCACCAGCACTGTCCCGAACTTCGCCCGCAGTTTGTCGAAGACGGCCCGCAGTCTCGGTTCGCTGTTGGGCAGCCTCTTGTCGAACACGGTCTTGCCGGCGGCCGTGAGGCCGTGGCCGTGGTGGTCGGATTTGCCCACGTCCAGGCCGAGGAAGACCTTGATGTCGCCGGTGTCGAGCACCGCACCCCTCCCAGGGTGTCGTTCCGGTCCCGGCCTCATGCCTTCGCACCGCACGCGCGCATCCACGTTACGCAGACCAACCACCCTTCGCTGGCCGGGCGTTGCGCTCGGCCGGGTGGCGGTCAGGCCTCTCATCAGCGGTCAAACGGTGCTCCGGGTCCGGTGACACCACCCCCCAGGTCATGCGTTCGACAGGGGGCAAAAGCCATGCCGGACCCGGAGGCCAGGAGCCCCATTTCAGGACCACGAAAAAGGTAACGGGGGCGGCGCCCTCGAGTACGCGGAAAGGGAGGGAAGCGCGCACGATGACGACGGCCGACCCTCGCAAGCGTCCCGAACACCGACGCCCGGCCTGCCGGCCCGGCACCGGTGGGAGCTTCGTCCGTGCTGTGGAGTCTCAACGCCCGTGGCAAGAGCCGGTCTTCTGACCAGCGACTTCTTCGCTGTCTCCCGGCGATGACACGCCGATTCAGTCTCAGAGTCGTGGCATAGCCTCAGCCGCTTCGCACATCCGGCGAGCTGCGCCCTCCGACCTGCGGTGTTCTTCGACTCGGCGAGATCGTCACCCCGCCGAGCCCGTCCGGGTGCACATCGACGTGCACACGCGGGACCGGAAAGGCGAGGCCGTCCAGCCCAGGCCGGGTTTGCTCCCGAACCGCAGCGGACGGCCCGCACCGGTAACGTCCCTACTCACACCGCCACTTCGAAACCGTGGCACGTCAGCCCACGCGGGTCCGGAAGACGAACATCCGGGTACCGGTGACCACCAGGGCATGGTGCGCGCCCAGCGGCAGTGGCTCTTCGTCGACGTCCAGGTCGCGGGCCATGACCTGCTTGCTGCGCACGTCGAGGGCGATCGCGGTACGAGCCCGGGTCCGTCCGTACAGGACGCCGCCGACGATGCTGTACGGGGTGAACGCGACCTCGTCGTCGTCCTGTTGCCACAGGGTCCGGCCCGATGCCGGTTCCCATGCGGTGCTTCGTGCACCGTCCGTATCGGCACCTTCGCCGCCCAGGACCACCACGCTGCCCGTCGCGTCGGTGACCAGGACGGAGGACGACTTCGGGGAGGGGCCTGCGGCGGTCAGCGCACCGGTGACCGGGTCGTACAGGCCCACGAGTCGGCCGGAAGGGTGCTTCATCCATGCGATGACCAGCTTGCCGTTCACGGTACCGATGACATCGGGCGCGTAGGTGGAGCGAAGGTCTCGCGGGTCGGTGTTCGCAGGTGTCTCCACCGTGTCGGTGTCCCATCGCCGCGCGCCCGTCGAGGCGTCGAACGCGACGAGCCTGCGGTGTCGTTCCAGGGTGTCGTCCTTGACGTCCTCGAACTTGAAAATCGTGCCCTCGACCAGGATCGGGCTCTCGCCCGCGCCGACGACGACGGCCGTGCGCCCCCTGGTGGAAAAGGAGCAGTCGTCGCCCGGCTCGCAGGTGAAAACGCGGCCGGGGCCCGTGTCGTCGGCGCGCCGCACCTTGACGGAGGTGTTCCTCACGCCGGTGGGTTCGATGATCCAGCCGTCCTGGACCCGTGCCTCGCCCCCACCGGGAAGCTCCACCGCGCCGATCCGCTCGCCGCGTTCGTCCCAGGCCTGGACGGTTCGGAAGGAAGTCTCCTTGGTGAGGCCGTCGGAGGGGACGATCCGCTCTCCGCGCACGACGATCGCCGGCTTGCCCAGCCAGGTCTCACCCGTGACGACGCCGTCCAAGGTCAAGGTCTTGCGCACGTTCCCTGTGGTGATGTCGCGCAACTCGACGGCAACGCCCCCGCCGCTTCCGGGATCCGATGGGCCCGGTGTGTCGCCGGGAACACGCCTGGAGCGTGCGAAGACGACCACGGTTCCGGACCCCAAGGCGAACATCGGCGGACTCGGCCGAGCCGCGTCCTCGTCGGCGAGTTCCGTGGACCACAAGGGCTTCGCCTCGAGACCCGGCAGCGTCGGCCCCTGGTAGGCGGATTCGGTATGCGCCTCCGAACGATCGGGCCAGGCGGCTCCGGGCCCGCGCCCGGAAGAGGAGGTGCAGGCGGACGATATCGCGACCAGTGCGGTGCCGAGCACCGCCGCAGTGACCGTTCGAACGACGTAACCGCGCATCAGTCCCCCGGAATTCGATCTTTCTCGTCCGTGCCGAACGATAGATCGTGGCACCGAACGAGCCAAGCGACGACCGGTCCGTGAACCGCACCAACGCGCAGAATCGGTTCCACTTCCGGGGATACCGACCGGGTTCGGATGTAGGCGTGTTCGGGCCGTCGGGGAACTTGGTCGACAGCGTCGTCACCCCGAGCGTCTTCGCCGATCAGGCATGCGTTGGCCCCGACTGATTCGACGGCGCGCTCGATGTCGCAGAGGCATGGCGTGCGTATCCTCGGCCAGGTCGACCTCGACGAACTCCTCGTCAACCGCGACGAGATCAACCAACGCCCACAGCAGATCATCGACCAGGTCACCGACCCTTACGTCTTTGGCGTGTGGCTGCGAGACAAGGACTCGTCAGTCACAGCGGGAGATTCCGCTTGCGCCGTTCATGGTAGGCGCGCAGAAGTACCGACTGTCGGTGGCGACGTTGCTGACCCATTGGCCGACGCATCCGGCAGCGGCTGTGCGGCCGTGATGCCGGCAATACGTAAGTGCGGTGAATCGAAGGGCCCGTTGACGTAGGAGACCCGGAAGTTCGGCTGGAGGGACGCGTAGTCGTTGCTGTCGAGGATCCGGGCCTCGGGAATGTCGTGACAAACCTCGGCAAGCATGGCATCGCGCTTGGCGGTGACGGCCGATTGTGGGACGGCCGCAAGATGGGCGATCCATCGTCCCCTCGGACACGACGACGCGGGGTCGGTTCGGTCGGGCCGGGTCGGTCGAGAAGGCGCTTGCGGGTGGCGCGGACGTCGTGCCCGTGGCGGTCGGAGTCCCGAGCGCGTGCGAACGCGGTGATCGCG
The DNA here is from genome assembly GCF_044765325.1 of Embleya sp. NPDC127516. Classification (NCBI taxonomy): domain Bacteria; kingdom Bacillati; phylum Actinomycetota; class Actinomycetes; order Kitasatosporales; family Streptomycetaceae; genus Embleya; species Embleya sp. NPDC127516. The sequence continues at coordinate 120,077 of NZ_JBIWJT010000031.1, forward strand.
GCGGCGCCGGCAAGCTCTGCTGAGGCCGCCACGCTGGTCACTCCGAGACCAAGTGGGCGACGAACGCCTCGATCGCACAGGCCGGTTCGTCCGAGTCGGTGTGTGGGAAGCACGTGCGCAGTGGGCCGCGTCAGGGCCGGCTCGGGCGCGGCCGGACGGGTCCGGGGCCGGGCCGTGTTCCTTCGCGCTGCTCGACGAGGAGGGTGTTGAGTGCGGCCCGCAGAATTGCCGTGTCGACGTCGAGCAGAATCGGCAGCTTCACGGGCGGCAGCGGGCCGGCGGCGCCGGCGCGTTCGACCAGCACGTAGCTTTGCGGTGCCCGCCCCGCGGCGATCCCGGTCCGGAACTCGGCCACGTCCTCCCACGCCACGACGCGCCGCCCGCGGACCGCGATGCCGTCCGCGTCGACCCGCAGCCGCACGCGCGGCACGACCAGCCAGACGATCCACACGACGACGGGCACCAGCAGCACCGCCATAACCGGGACGAGCACCTTCGGCGTGTCCGGATTCGGACTCGCGAACGACCCCGCCATCGCCGCGAGCAACGGCATCGTGCAGCCGGCAATGGCCGCGAGCGCCTTCGTGGAGGTCCGCGCTTCGAACGCGCCGTAGCGCCGAACGCCGTCGACGACGCGACGCATTGCTTGCCATTCGTCCAGCGGGCTGCGCTCCATGCGGCCACGCTAGCGGCACCCTCAGATCTCCCCTCGTCGGTCCCCGCTCGCCCGCCCCCTTGGTCGCCGACGCCACCTGCTCCTTGAAGCGTTCGATCATCCGGTCCGCAACGCCGAGCCCGACGCACTCGATTCCCTCGCCGTCGACCTCGACAGGGTGCAGCGCCACGGCCGACAGCGGTTCGTTGCGCCCGACACCGTCTCCACCGTCGACCGCCTCCGCCTACGGTGCGCCCGTCTGCTCATCGACGGACACTGCATCGTCGACCCCCAGGCGCGCACCCCGACCATGACGCCGAACGGCACGACGCGGGTCCGCGCGCTGGAACAGGGGGAACTGGCACGTTCGTACGCGACGCGGGCCGCCTCTCGGCCGGGCCGGGGTCGATCTCGAACACCGACCGCCCTCCGGTCGTTCAAGACGCGCAGGGGCTCGCGTTGCAACCCATGCGTCCTCGGCACGCCGCCGCGTCACCAGGAGCGGGCCACCCGCAGCAGGATCACGTCGTAGTACGAGTAGGTGTTGACGTCGTCCATGACGATGAGCTCCACGATGAACTCCGGCCGCCGCCACAGGGCCGTGCGGTCGCTCTGTTCATCGGGCTCCTCCTTGTCCGGCTCGCCCAGCTCGGCGGCCACGAGGGCGCGGAGTCGGACGTACTCCGCTTCGAAGGCTTCGCGGCGGGCGTCGGGGAACCGGACCCATTCGGAGGTGTAGTCGCCGTCGAGCTCGTCCTCCTCGTCCTCATCCACCTCTTGGCCGGACGGCGGCCAGAAGAGCGCACACGCAAGCCGCACCCCGACGATCTCCGGCCGGCCGGAGTCATCTGCGGCCTCCAACTCCAGCCGGTAGCCGATCCCGTCATCGGAACCGGTGATGACATGCGGGGCACAGGCCCCGCCGAACCAGTCGAGCACCTCGCCGGGCCGCATCCAGCCGTAGTCGACGAAGCGCTGCTCCACCGCGGCCCGCTCCCACGGAGATTCGGCCAGGCGGAGCATACGTTCGACCCACGTTTGGTTGATCTCCAGAGTCTTCAGCGCCATGCGCGGACGTTAGCGATACGCCCTGACCGCCACAAGGCCGGGCACCCCGCACGCGCCGGCTCTGCTCGTCATCGCCGTGCTGGTCCGCTTCACCACGGGCGGCCCGGGGCTGTTCGGGCAGACCCACAGCGGGCTGCACGGCCGCGAGTTCCACATCCATCACCGGCTGGGCCGGCGGAAGATACTCGTTGAGCAGCCCTCCGAGGACTTGGCGACGGCATATCCGGTCGAGCCGTGCCGGGAACGCGAGCACGTTCGGGTCGTCGTCGGGGGCACGCAGTTGCAGTCCGTCGCCTTGGTGGCTGCGTCCGGTGTTGTAGTGCTCGACGTACGCGGCGGGGACCGTGCGCAGGTGGTGTTCGCCGGTGACGAGAAGCAGGTCGGTGCATTCGCGTCGCACGGAGGTGATCCGGCGTTCCGCGAAGGCGTTCATGCGCGGCGCCTGCGGCGCGGTGGGCACGATCTCGATTCCGATCGACGCGAATACGGCGTCGAAGGCGGCGGTGAACTTCCCGTCCCGGTCCCGGATCAGGTACGCGAACCCGTGGCCGGCGTCTTCGAGCTCGGCGGCGAGGTTCCGATCGCCCACAGGATCGAGGACGTCGTCGGGAACCGGTCCGCCTGGAGCCGGGCGGCCCGGGTGCGGGTGTACCTGGTGGCGGGCCGGCCTGGGCCCTGGACGCGCGCCCGAGGTGCACGCGCCGGTGAACGGGCCGGTACTGCTCACCGTGCCCGTCCACATCCCCCTCCTCCCGTCCTCCGGTATCCGAGCGGGCGACACCGTCCATCTGTGGCGGGGGGTCGATCGAGGTGCGCCACACCGTCCTTGCCCGCGAGGTCCAGGACCGGCGCGTCACCGTGAACGCGGGACTGGTCACCGTCCTCGCCGCCGGCGGCGGCGGCCTCCAGGTCTCCTACGGGATACGCGACAGCGCCGGGGCCGGCGCCGGCCACTCCCCCGAATCACCCGTACACGTCAGCCTCCTGGGACTGTGACGCAACCGGCCTCCTGCCGGGGCCCCGTCCCGACCGAGTGACCTCCCGCCGTCCGCCGACCCGAATCGGCGTCGGCACGACCGGGCCCCGCGGCCGAAGAGGAGCCCCGCCTCCCGGCCCGACACGTTCGCGGCGGCCGACACTTATCAGGGCCGGCGGCGGGCGCGCCGAGAGGCGGTGCGTCCGTCGTCGGCCCCGCAGGGGGGTGTCGTGGCCCTGCTTCAGGCGGTGATGACCTTGCGGT
>NZ_JBIWJT010000032.1:0-117844 GCF_044765325.1 Embleya sp. NPDC127516
AGCACGTTGATCAACTCGCTGCAGTGGCACGACAAGCAGTGGGGCCTGGAGACCATGTGCGTCGGCGGCGGCATGGGCATGGCGATGGTGCTCGAGCGCCTGAGCTGACCCGGCACGCCGGTCGCGGCCGTCGCGCCCGGCACGTCCGACGCATGCCGTGCGGCCCGTCCGGGACACCCCGGGCGGGCCATGCGGCGCCGTCACCCACTCGGAGCAGCCCAAGGTCCCCTCGGGTAGGGATGTCACGCTCTGGCGACAACCGGCCGGCAGCGCGACCCTGGAAGGGAAGCTGTTCCTCGGGCCGGCCAAGGGTTGCGGATCTTGTCATGTCGAACGCCTACATCGTCCCCGTCCTGATCACCGCCGCGTGCGCCGTCGCGGTGACCACCCTCGTGCGCCGACTGTGCCGGCGACACCGCGCCCGCGCGGCCGCGGAGATCTGGGACCAGGCGTTCGTCGACCATCTCTTCCGCAGCCGGGACGCCGAACGACCACCGCTGACCGTCCCCGGGCCCGGGCGCGACGAGTTCGCGGACGAGAGCGCGTACCGCGACCCACCGGCCGACGACACGAGCGGTCGGCGCCCGCATCCGTCGGAAAACCTGACCCCGCTGCTGCCCACCCACCTCACCGGCGGCTACCTGACCGGCCTGATCGCCGGCGCCACCCCGATCACCCGCGTGCGCACCGGCTCGCCCGGCGGCTCCGGCGGCTTGGACGTGCTCGACTTCGCCGACGGCAGTTCGCTGGTGGTGATGCCCGGCGACCCGGAGGCGGCCTCGCTGATCGACGTCGCGCTCTCGCTCGGTCTACCGGTACGCCTGCTCGGCACCTGCGAGGTCGGCGGCGGCTGGGCACTGACCTTCGGCCTGGACGAGGACACCACGTACGCACTGGCCGACCGCCTGTACGTACGGCCGCCGGCGTAACGGGACCGCCCCCGCCGCGCACGGCCCGCACATCGCACCAACCGCACCCGCGCCCGCCCCGCCCGCTCAGATCGCCGCCGACAACTCCCGAACCATCTCCCGCGCCCGACGCACCACGTCGGCGGCCGTCGTGGCCTCACCGTCCTGCAGGACCAGCGTGTGCTCCTCGGCCAACAGCCCCAGCGCCGAGGCCAGATCGCCGGAGGTGACCGCCACCTGGTCGCCGACCGCGAACACCCCCAGATCCGGAACCTCGCGCAGCGGCTCGCCCTCGACCGCGGCCGCCAGGTCGGCCAGGCACTGGGCCAAGGCGAGCGCCGCGCCGGCTCGGGTCGGCGAGGTCTCCTGACGGGCGGTCAGCGGCGCCTTCAACCGGGCCTCGGACAGGTGCCGCAGCCGGTCGGCGACCGCACCGGACTCCTTCACGAACGGGGCCACGTCAACCGTGAGGGAAGCGGACGGTTTCCCGACCGGCGGGATGGGGATGCGGGACGACATAACCGGAGCGTACCCAGTGCGCACACCGCGTGCGGGTCGGCTTCGACCGCTTGCCAACCGTTCGCCCGTCATGCACGCTCGGGTAACGGAACGCTCACCGGAGGCGCTTATGTCCTTGCACTTCTCCGAAGAGACCCACCGGAACCTCGTGGCCCGGGTGCCCGCCTGCACCGGCCGCGAACTCCCCGACTGGTTCCGGGAAATCGAGGCCGGTCCGGCCTTCTCCCGGTTCGAGGACCGGGTCTCCTGGCTCCAGGGCGAACACAACCTCGGACACGGGCACGCCCTCGCCATCGTCCGCGAGCACGACCGTCGCCGGCACGCGCCGGGCGGGGTCAGCTGATCCCCCGCCCCGAAGCCGCCCCAACGCCGATCCGCCGTCGAAGACCCCTGCCACGCTGACCGCTTCCACCTCCGCACACACGCATTCGCACACGCGAAAGTGGCGGTGCCCCCCGTCGGGGCACCGCCACTGCGCACTTCGGGATCACTCCGCACGTCGGTCCGTCATGAGGGCGTCACGGGACCGTCATGCGACGCCGCGTCAGTCCCGCAGGATCGACAACAGGCGCAGGACCTCCAGGTAGATCCACACGAGGGTCACGGTCAGGCCGAACGCGGCCCGCCAGGCCTCCTTCTCCGGAACGCCCTGAGCGGCCAACTGCTCGATCTCGTTGAAGTCGAGCGAGAGGAAGAAGGCGCCGATGAGGATGCCGAGGATGCCCATCACGATGCCGAGCGGACCGCTGCGCAGGCCGAGGCCGTCGCCGCCGGCGATCAACATCGCGAACAGGTTGACGAAGGTGAGGAGTACGAAGCCGATCGCGATCGCCATGCCGATCCGCGCGTAGCGGCTCGTCACCTTGATCCAACCGGACTTGTACGCGACCAGCACACCGACGAACACCGAGGCCGTGCCGAGCACCGCCTGGATCACGATGCCGCTGTACTGCTCCTCGAACGCGTGGCTGATCGCACCCAGGAACACACCTTCGAGCGCGGCGTAGGCCAGCACCAGGGCCGGGCTGATCTCCCGCTTGAAGGTCACGACCATCGCGACGACGAACGCCGCGAGCGCGGCGCCGACCGCCCAGCCGAAGTTCTCGAACGGCAGGAAGGCCCACGACAGCGCACCGGTGACGACGACCGTCAGCAACGTCATCGCGGTACGCGCGACCACGTCGTCGATGGTCATCCGGCCGGTCTGGAGCGGACCGGCGGACTGCGCCCGGTACATCTCCTGAAGCTGCTCGGGGGTCATCGGCTGTACCGGCGGCTGCTGCGGCCCACCGTACGGGGCGCCCTGCGGCCCGGGCTGCGGCGCTCCGTAACCGGCCTGCTCCTGCCGGCCGGTCTCGAACGCCCCCCGCCGCGTGAGCACCGGGTTGCTGCTCCTCATGTCATCTCCTCCATGCCCCCGGGGTGGGGGTCCTGGCTTTAGAGAGTAATCCCCGAGTAAAGCGCTCGGGGCTTCCATCCTTCCCTTTCAACGTCCCCGGACACGCGATTTGTGCCCGTGGTCACTGTCCGGTCATAAAAAGTCGGATGGAATCCATCGCGAAGCCGATCGCTGTCACCACGGGAACACCCTGCGCTGTTCGCGAGTGAGGGTGGCCCGCGGGCCCGGAAATATGCCCGGTCGGTGGTCCAGACCACCGAGGCCCGCCGCCGCCGATCCGCGGCCGTACGGCATTCTTGCAGGTCAGCGGCATTTTCGAGTTGTCCCCGGAGCGGGACTCGAACCCGCACGGCCTTGCGGCCAAGGAGGTTTAAGCTCCTCGTGTCTGCGTTCCACCATCCGGGGGCGATGCTGAGCGTAGCGGCCCCGGCGCACCGGGTTGGCCTCTTGGATTCGGAGCCCCCTCGGACCCGTTCCGCGGGCCTGTTCGATCGCGGAGAGCGACCGGGGGCGACCCGTCCGGATGCCGTACGGATGGTGCCGAATGAGCGGTTTGGGGCGGCTGAGCAGGGGAGTTCCGCATTCGCCCGGTGCACCTGGGTAGGACCACGGGGTCGAGGGCCGGCCGATGCGGGCCCGATCAGGACCGCAACGAAAGAGGCCCGATGTGACCGCCACCGAACCCATCGCGGGAGTCGGGGCCCACGGCGAACTCGCCGCCGTCGCCACCGGCATCAGCAAGATCTACGGCACGGGCGAGACACGAGTGCTCGCGCTCGACGACGTCTCGGTCGGGTTCCGGCGCGCGGAGTACACCGCGATCATGGGCCCCTCCGGGTCGGGCAAGTCCACGCTGATGCACTGCATGGCGGGCCTGGACTCGATCTCGACCGGCTCGGTCCGGCTGGGCGACGTGGAGTTGTCCTCACTCGACGACAAGAAGCTGACCCGGCTGCGGCGGGAGAAGGTCGGCTTCGTCTTCCAGGCGTTCAACCTGCTCCCGACGCTGACCGCGTTGGAGAACATCACGCTGCCCATGGACATCGCGGGTGTGAAACCGGACCAGGAGTGGTTGGACCATGTGATCGAGACGGTCGACCTGCGCGACCGGCTGAAGCACCGTCCGAGCGAACTGTCCGGCGGTCAGCAGCAACGTGTCGCGTGTGCGCGGGCCCTGGCGAGCAGACCGGAGATCATCTTCGCCGACGAACCGACGGGCAACCTGGACTCCCGCTCGGGCGCCGAGGTCCTGGGCTTCCTGCGCGCCTCGGTACGCGAGAGCGGCCAAACCATCGTCATGGTCACCCACGACCCGAACGCCGCCTCCTACGCGGACCGAGTCCTCTTCCTGGCCGACGGCCGAATCGTCGACGAAATGCTCGATCCCACCTCGGACCTGGTCCTCGAACGCATGAAACGCTTCGACGCCACCCGCACCGCGTAACCCCACCCGGCCGGTCGCAAAGCCCCCGGCCCAGTCCGCACACTTCCCCGGCCGGCCCGGCCCACGAAGCCCCCTCGGTCCCGTCCGCAAAGCCCCTCGGTCCGGTTCGCAACCCCCTTCGGCCCGTCCGGCGTTTGAGGACAACCCACCCAGGCCCCCGAAGCGCAGCCCGGTCCGCAAACCCCCCAGCCCGCCCGGCGCTTGAGGGCAGACGCGAAAGGACCCGGTACGCACGTGGCGTACCGGGCCCATCCCGCAGAACGTGGGCAACTACCCCTTGACCGCGGGCTCGACCCGCGGCACCGGCGGGAGTGCCGCCTCCGCGAACTCGTCCCGCGGGTGCTCCATCGCCCCGAGCGAGACGATCTCGCGCCGGAAGAACGCGGACAGCGTCCAGTCGGCGAACACCCGGAACTTACGGTTGAACGTCGGCACCATCGCACCGTGGTACGTGCGGTGGAACAGCCACGCCGGCAGCCCCTTGAGCTTGAACTTGCCGAACATCACCGCGACGCCCTTGTGCAGACCGAGGCCGGCCACCGCACCGAGGTTCTTGTGCTTGTAGTCGCTCGGCGGGAACCCACGCATCACCGAGACGACGTTGTCGCCCAGGACGCGCGCCTGCCGTACCGCGTGCTGCGCGTTCGGCGGGCACCAGGCACCCTCACCCGCGGCCAGGTCCGGAACCTGCGCGTTGTCGCCGGCGGCGAACACGTTGTCCATGCCGACCACCTGGAGGGTGGTGCGGGTGTCCACGTGGCCGCGCGGGCCGAGCGGCAGACCGTACTCGGACAGCACCGGGTTCGGCTTGACGCCCGCGGTCCACAGGATCGTGGAGGCGTCGAACTCGACGTCGTTGGAGAGCACGCAGTGCTTGTCGACGCAGGACTTGAGCGACGTCTCCAGGTGGAACTCGATGTCCCGGGCCTTGAGGCGCTCCAGCGTCCAGGCGCCGAGCTCCGGACCGACCTCGGGGAGGATGCGGTTGGCCGCCTCCACCATCACGAAGCGCATGTCCTCGCGCTTGAGGTTCTTGTAGTAGCGCACCGCGTCGCGCGCCATGTCCTCGACCTCGGCCAGCGCCTCGATGCCGGCGAAGCCGCCACCGACGAAGCAGAAGGTCAACGCCTTGCGGCGGATCTCCGCGTCGGTGGTGGAGTCGGCCAGGTCGAGCTGCCCGAGCACGTGGTTGCGCAGCGCGATGGCTTCTTCGATGGTCTTGAGACCGATACCGTTCTCGGCCAGGCCGGGAATCGGGAAGGTCCGCGATATCGAGCCGAGCGCGATGACGATGTAGTCGAAGCCGAGCTCGTAGGACTCGCCCGCGAGCGGCTCGACGAGCGCGACCTTGCGGTCGTGGTCGACGGAGGTGACCCGGCCGTTGACGATCTCGGCCTTGGGCAGGACACGGCGCAGCGGCACCACGACATGGCGCGGTGAGATGCTGCCGGCGGCCGCTTCCGGGAGGAAGGGCTGGTAGGTCATGTACGACCGCGGGTCGACGACCGTGACGGTCGCTTCGCCGTAACGCATCTTCTTGAGGATGCGCTGCGCGGCGTACAGACCAACGTAGCCGCCGCCGACGATAAGGATGCGAGGGCGATCCGTGTTGCTCATGTTTGGAAGTATCCACCGATCGAACGCGCCGGTGCTTCGAGGCCGCGCGCAGTACCGAACGGGCCGTCTGGTACCCTTCGTCCTTTTGCTTGTGCATTTGTGCACGGTGTGCGGTCGAGGAAGATCCACTCGACCATAATCGGCCGGCTTGTCCGCCGACTCGGTCCCGATGACCTGCGTCGATCCTGCCCGAGGTACCCCGGGACGGCGCAATGTGATCTCCACCTCGAACCGCCGGCGACCACCGTCTTCGAAGGCGACGGCGGCGTCCGACCGACCCGTCACGAGGAAAACGGCCCCACATGGCCAAGTTTTGCCTCCGGGGGCATGTGAAGGGATTCACAAACTTTTCCCCGAGTCCGAACGATGGACACGGCTCCTTGGTTCCGCCATCGACCCGGCAAACGATCCCGCGCGCACCTGGCGGACCACATCAATCGCGCCGAACACGGCACCACGACGGTGATCACCCGAAACGGGACTCCGGTGGCCGCGCTGGTACCGATCGCGGATTTCGAGGCGCTGGAGGCAGCCACCGACGAAATGCTGGCGCGTGAGGCCGAGGCGGTCTTGGCCGAAGGCGGTCCGACCGTGACGATGGCCGAGTTGCTGGCGGATCTGTTCGCCGAGCACAGCGAAGACACGGCATGAAGTACGCCTTCCGTTTCACCACCGCCGCGCAACGCCAACTGCGAGCGATCGACCGACCCGCGGCCATGCGAATCCTGGCCGCGCTGACCGCGCTGGGCGACGACCCCTATCGCGAGGACGCTGACATCAAGAAGCTCACCGGACCGTCCGGCCTGTATCGGCTTCGGGTAGGCAACTACCGGATCGCCTACGAGGTGCGCGACGGTGAACTCGTCGTCCTCGCGGTCAAGGTCGGCGACCGCCGCGCTGTGTACCGGAATCTCTGACCTACCACTCGGGGTCTTCCGCCACCGACCAGGCGATGCCGTCCAGGATGTCGTGTTCGCTGACGACGACCTCGGTCAGACCGGTGCGTTCCATGATCGTGCGCAGGACCAGTGCGCCCGCGCCGATCACGTCCACGCGGCCCGGGTGCAGGACCGGGATCGCCGCGCGTTCGGCGTGTGTGGCGGCCAGCAGCCGGGTGGTCACCGCGCGGACCTGATCGAGGGTCAGCCGGGCGTGGTGGATGGCGGTGGAGTCGTACTCGGGCAGGTCCAGCGCGATGCCGGCGACCGTGGTGACCGAGCCGGCCAGGCCGACCAGCGTGCGGGCGCGGTCCATCGGGACCACCGCCGCGGCCTGCGCTGTCGCGGCCTCGATGTCGGCGATGGCGGCGGCGATCTGGGCCCGAGTCGGCGGGTCCTCACGCAGGTGCCGCTCGGTCATCCGGACGCAGCCGATGTCCACCGAGCGCGCCGCCTCGGGCCGGTCGGTGCCCAGCACGAACTCGGTGGACCCGCCGCCGATGTCGACCACCAGGTACGGCGTCTCGACCGCGCCGGTGCCGGCCAGTTCGCGGGTGGCCCCGGTGAAGGACAGCGTGGCCTCCTCGTCGCCGGAGACCACCTCGGGCTCGACGCCCAGGATCTCCCGCACGCCGTCCCGGAACACGTCCCGGTTCTCCGCGTCGCGGCTCGCGCTGGTGGCCACGAAGCGCACCCGCTCGGCGCCGAGTTCGCCGATCGTCTTGGCGTAGTCGCGGCACGCGTCGAACGTGCGCTCCAGCGCCTCCGGAGCGAGCCTGCCGGTCCGGTCGACGCCCTGGCCGAGCCGGACGATCCGCATCCGCCGGTCCAGGTCGACCAGCGTCCCGGTGGCCGGGTCCAGGTCGGCGACCAGCAGGCGGATCGAGTTGGTGCCGCAGTCGATCGCGGCGACGCGTCGGGTCATCGGGTCTCGTCCTCCGTGGCTGCGGCCTCGGCCTCGGCGGCCTCTGTCGCCTCGTCCGGCTTGTCCACACACACGCACGGGCCCTTGGCCCACCAGTCCGGCAGCGCGTCCAACGTCTCGTCGCCGAGCGGGTTCACCCCGCGTCCGGCGGCCAGCGCGTGGCCGGCCAGGACGTGCAGGCACTTGACCCGATCCGGCATGCCCCCGGCGGACGGGAAGCCCTCCAGCACCTCGATCGCGTCCCGGCGCGCGATGTAGTCCTCGTGCGCGGCGGCGTATCGAGCCGCGAGGTCCTCGTCCTCGGCCAGGCGCGCGCTCATCTCGCGCATGACGTTGTTCGCCTCGAGCGTGCCGATCGCGGACGCCGCCCGCGGGCAGGTCAGGTAGTACAGCGTCGGGAACGGCGAGCCGTCCTCCAGGCGTGGAGCGGTCTCCACGACGTCCGGAAGCCCGCACGGGCACCGGTGTGCGACGCCGCGCAGACCACGCGGGGTACGGCCGAGCTGCGCCTTGACGGCGTCGATGTCCTGCTGATCCATGTAGGAGAGTATTTCCTGTTTCGCTGAGTGCTTCGGACCGACGTTCGATCCGCGTGCCGCGCCGTACCGGTCCCGCTCGGGTTCGAGCCGGCCGCTCGCCGGTGCCACCGGACAAGGATCGCCGTTCTCGGCGCCCGGTACTAGCCGATCGACGCGGCGGGCGTCGGAGTGGGCGAGGGCGCCGCGCTCGGCGTCGGCGCGCCGGCCCGGTCCGCGTCGCGCGTGGAGTCCCACAGGCTGCGATACCAGGGCGGCGAACCGGCCTGGGCGGGCGTGGGCGGCGCCGGGTTGCCCGGCTCGCCCGGCTGCGGCACCACCAGGTAGGCGGTATCGCCCGGGTAGACGAAGTGCAGCCGCTCGCGCGCCTGTTGCCGTACGTACGCCGGGTCGTTCCAGCGTTCCAGGTCGGACCGCATGCGTTCGGTCTCGGCCTGCTGCCTGCGGGTGCTCTCGCGCAGGTCGTCCACCTCGGCCCGTTGGTCCAGGTACTGGCGCAACGGGTAGACCAGCGCGACGGCCAGGCTCAGCACCACCAGGGTCAGCACGATCCACTTGCCGCCCCCGCGCCGGCGCAGCCGACCCAGGCTCGCCGCCGCGGACGAGTCCTTGATGGACTCGACCGCGGCGACGACCTTCGGTTTGGCCGGTGCCGCCGGACGGCCACCGCGTGCCTGACGCGGCGGCGCGACGGCCCGGGACGCGCGGGCTGCCCCGCTCGGGGCGGCCGTCCTGCGACCGTCCTCGCGCTGCTCGCTCACGCGTCCTCCCGCCGTTGTCCCGATGCGGTGCCGGCGGTGTTCCGCTCGACCCGGTGTCAGCCGTCGAAGCGCGGGAACGCGCCGCGGCCGGCGTACTCCGCCGCGTCGTCGAGGATCTCCTCGATGCGCAGCAACTGGTTGTACTTGGCCACCCGGTCGGAGCGCGCCGGGGCGCCGGTCTTGATCTGGCCGCAGTCCGTGGCCACCGCGAGGTCCGCGATCGTGGTGTCCTCGGTCTCGCCGGACCGGTGACTCATCATGCACCGGTAACCGTTGCGGTGGGCGAGCGACACGGCGTCGAGGGTCTCGGTCAGCGTGCCGATCTGGTTGACCTTCACCAGAAGCGCGTTGCCCGCCTTCTCCTCGATGCCGCGCGCCAGGCGCTCCGGGTTGGTCACGAACAGGTCGTCGCCGACGAGCTGGACCTTGTCGCCGAGCTGCGCGGTGAGCGCGACCCAGCCCTCCCAGTCGCTCTCGTCCAGCGGGTCCTCGATCGACACCAGCGGGTACGCCGCGACCAACTCGGCGTAGTAGGCCGACATCTCGGCGGAGGTCTTCTTGGCGCCCTCGAACACGTACGCGCCGTCGGTGTGGAACTCGGACGCGGCCACGTCGAGCGCGAGCGCGATGTCGGTGCCCGGGGTGTAGCCGGCCATCTCGATCGCCTCGACGATCAGGTCGAGCGCGGCGCGGTTGCTCTCCAGGTTCGGCGCGAAGCCGCCCTCGTCGCCGATGCTGGTGACCAGGCCGCGGGCCTTGAGCACGGACTTGAGGCAGTGGTAGACCTCGGTGCCCCAGCGCACCGCCTCGGCGAAGGTCTCCGCGCCGATCGGCGCGATCATGAACTCCTGGATGTCGACGTTGGTGTCGGCGTGCGCACCACCGTTGAGGATGTTCATCATCGGCACCGGGAGCACGTGCGCGTTCGGGCCGCCGAGGTAGCGGAACAGCGGCAGATTCACCGATTCGGCGGCGGCGTGCGCGACGGCGAGCGAGACGCCCAGGATCGCGTTGGCGCCGAGCTCGGCCTTGTTCTCGGTCCCGTCCAGGTCGATCATCGCCTGGTCGATCAGCCGCTGGTCGTCCGCCTCGGTGCCGGCGATCTCCTCGTAGATGCGCTCGTTGACCGCGTCGACGGCCTTCTGCACACCCTTGCCGCCGTAGCGGCTCTCGTCGCCGTCACGCAGTTCGACGGCCTCGAAGGCGCCGGTGGAAGCGCCGGACGGCACGGCGGCACGGCCCGAGCTGCCGTCGTCGAGGACGACCTCGACCTCCACCGTGGGGTTCCCTCGGGAGTCCAGGATCTCCCGGGCGTGGATGACGTCGATGGACGGCACGAGTTTCTCCTTGATCAAGGGGCACGCTGGTCTGCCGGGCCAGCCTAGTAGCAGCCCGCCGTCGGATTCGCCCGGGAAGAGGTGGCTGTGGGCGACTGTCGGGTGACGGGAACGTGAACGGATTGACCGGGGCGGCCCCCGGTCGACGGGCACGGCACCCACGACCGCGCCGAGCGGCGGGGTACATCGGCGCCGCACGCGGGTGGCCCGTACGCCGACGATCGGGAGTTCGATCGCGTCCGACGGCCCGGCCGGGCCCGGTACGGCGGGCCGATCCGGCGTGCGGGTCGCCGCGACGGACCTGACGGGCGAGGCCGCGGCGCGACCCGCGTCGCGCGGGTTCGGGCGGCTCGATCGGGGGCGGACCCGGGGAACTTCTGGTTTGCTTGGGGGCGTTCGCGTCGATCACCTGCCCGGAAGGCCCTTGTACTGCTGTGGAGTTGCTGGCGATCGGCTTTGTGGCGGTGGCGGGCGGGGCGGTGCTCGCACGAGCCGCACGGGTCGTGCGGATGCGTGAACTGGCGGCCTGGCGGCGGTGGTTGCCGTTGGCGCTGGCGTTGATCGGGGTCGCGACGAGTTTGCTTCGGGCCGAGGATGTCGTGCTCGTCGCCGCGTTGATCGCGTTGCCGTGCTACGTGGCCTCGGTGTTGTTCGCGCAGGCGGAGATCCACCGCGAGGCCGACGAGGCGCTGCACGGCTGACCCGGGGTCACGATCGCCGCGCGCGCTGGTGCGGCGGACTCACGAACCCGGGCCCCGGCCCAGGCCGAAGACCCGCCAGCGCTTCGGGGTGACCACGCCCAGGCTCGTACCCTCGCGGGACAGCGGGCGGCGCTGTTGTGCCAGGCCCTCATCGCCCAGGATGTGCCGCATCGCGAACTCCCAGCGCTCCTGCGCCCACTCGTCCTCGCGCATGGCGACCTCGCCCCACACGATGACGTGCGCGATGTCGCCGTCCCGCGCCATCGACAGACAGACCCGCGGATCGTGTTCCAGGTTGGCCTTCTTGGTGCGGCCGGTGAGGCTGAGGTAGAGGTACTCGTCGTCGTACGCGAGCATCACGGGTGTCACGTGCGGCTCCCCCGTCGGGGTCACCGTGCCCACGTGCACCCAGTGCTCCGGATCGCCGAGCATCGCGTCCAGAGCCGCCCTCAGTTCGGGGTCGATCATCGGAGGATCCGCCTTTCGCAGCACAGGGGCCTCGTGGCCACCGTACTGCGCCCTCCGCCCCACCGGTCACGGGATCGGCGTCCATCAGGTGTACGAGCGTCGTCCGGATCGTGACGAGGGCCGCCCCGATCCCGACGAGCATCGTGCGGATCGTCTAGAAGTCGTCCGGGTACGGCGCCGACAACACCTCGGTCCCGGCCGGCTCCGGCGTGACGTAGCCCGGCAGCAGCTCGCTCAGCAGCGCGCGCACCGCCTTCGTGTCGTTGACCGCCGCCGCGTCGTACAGCTCCGGCAACCGGACCACCGCGTCCAGCGCCTGGCCCGGCGGCACCGTCGCCTGGATCCGGCGGTGTTCGGTGGGCAGGCGCTCCTCGGTGGCCGAGAACAGCGCCTCGTTGAGTTTCTCGCCCGGACGCAGGCCGGTGAAGCGGATCGGCACGTTGGGCAGATTCACCTGTTCGGCGAACTTGTGCACCAGGTCCACGATCCGTACCGGCTCGCCCATGTCCAGGACGAAGATCTCCCCGCCCTGGGCCATCCGACCCGCCTCCAGGACCAGTCCCACGGCCTCCTCGATGGTCATGAAGAACCGGGTGACGTCCGGGTGCGTGACGGTGACCGGGCCGCCCGCGCGCAGTTGCTCGGCCAGTACGGACAACAAAGAGCCCCGGCTGCCCAGCACGTTGCCGAAACGCACGCCCGCGAACACCCCGGGCGCCTGCGTGTTGGCCTGCACGATCAGTTCGGCGAGCCGCTTGGTCGCGCCGAGCACCGAGACCGGGTCGGCCGCCTTGTCCGTGGAGATCAGCACGAACCGCTCGACCCCCACGTCGAGCGCGGCCCGGACCAGGTTCTCCGTGCCCAGCACATTGGACTTGACCGCCTCGCACGGATGCCGCTCCAACAGCGGCAGGTGCTTGTGCGCGGCGGCGTGGAAGACCACCTCCGGCTTGAGATCATGAAAGAGCTGCTCGATCCGCGGCCGATCCCGGATGTCCGCGATCACCAGCGTCTCGTCGTCGAGCAACGCCTCGCCCCACACGTCGAGTTGGAGGCGGTGCAGGTTGGACTCGTCGTGGTCGAGCATGTACATCCGGCTCGGCCCGAAGCCGTACACCTGCCGGCACAACTCGCTGCCGATCGAGCCGCCCGCGCCGGTGATCAGTACCCGGCGGCCCGCGATCACCTCGCGCACGGACGCCGAGACCACATGCAGTTCCTGCCGACCGATCAGTCGGTTGACGTCGAGCATGCGCATGTCGCTGCCGACCACGTCGCGCCGCAACGCGACCAGGAAGGACGGCAGATACCGCACCGCGGCGCCGATCGCGGCGGCCCCGGCGGCCACCTTGCGAAACTCCTCGTGCGGAAGCCCCGGGATGGCCAGCACGACCACCTCGATGCCGTGCTCCAGTGCCACGTCGGTCAGGGTGGCCAGGCCGCCCAGGACCGGAAGTAGATGTTGTGGATTGTCCGCGTCGGCGACGCGTACCCCGTCCTTGTCGGGGTCGTCGTCGAGAAATCCGATCGGACGCAACCCGAAATCGGGTGTCCGCAACAGATCCCGCGCCAATGCGCTGCCCGCCGACCCGGCCCCCACGACCAGGGTCCGCAGACCCGCTCCCGAAATATCCGTCGCTGCCGAACTCCGACCCATCAAGCCCCCCTTGGTCAGGTGCAGCGTGATCGGCATCGGATCGTGCACCGACCACATGCGGCACCGACACGCCGGTGCGGATGGACGTCCCTCCCCATCGCACCACGCCCCACCCCGGCGGTCGTACGCGACTGCCCCAATTGCCCCCACGACCCCGGTGGCCCCACAGTCGCGACGTCACTTGCGGCCCAGGCGCATCGGGTGGACCAACAACCGCGCAGGCAACCACCGGCACTCGGGATTCAGCGTACGGCCCACCCTCGGCCCCCGTCGCGGTTTTGCCCAAACGCCCGCAACTTCGCCTTTTCCGTGTGCGCGAAGCATCACCCCGTGATCATCGGGGTGTTCCCTGCTCGTTTCCGTGCCGTCGTCCCGCCATGCCCGACCACGGCCGACACCGAGGCCGACACGTGTCGCGTCGGCCGGCCGCCCCCCGAGGCGCCCGGCCGCCGGCGTTACTCCGTCTCCTCCGCCAGCTCCAGCCAGCGCATCTCCAACTCGTCGCGCTCGTCCCGGATCGCGCGCAGTTCGGCGTCCAGCGCGGAGACCTTGTCGAAGTCGGTGGCGTGCTCGGCCAAGCCGTCGTGCACCTTCTTCTCCCGGTCGGCCAGCTTGGTCAACTGCCGCTCCACCCGCTGGAGTTCCTTCTTCGCCGCACGGGTGTCACCGGAACCGCGCCGGGTCGGCGCGGCGGTCGCCCCGGCCTCGACCGCGTCCCTACGGCGCTTGAGGTATTCCTCGATGCCGCCCGGCAACATCCGCAGTGTGCGGTCCCCGAGCAGCGCGAGCACGGTGTCCGTGGTGCGCTCGATGAAGTACCGGTCGTGGCTGACGATCACCAGCGATCCCGGCCAGCCGTCCAGCAGGTCCTCCAACTGGGTCAGCGTCTCGATGTCCAGGTCGTTGGTCGGTTCGTCCATGAACAGCACGTTCGGCTCGTCCATCAACAACCGCAGCAGTTGCAGACGGCGGCGCTCGCCACCGGACAGGTCGGAGACCGGCGTCCACTGCTTCTCGCCGGTGAAGCCGAACTGCTCGCAGAGCTGACCGGCCGTCAGTTCCTTGCCCTTGCCGATCTCGACCCGCTCGCGGATCTGCGACACCGCCTCCAGCACCCGCAGCGTGGGCGGGAGTTCGGCGACCTCCTGGGAGAGGTAGGCGAGCTTGACGGTACGGCCGACCACGACCTTGCCGGCGGCCGGCTGCTTCTCCTGGTACGCCGCGTCCTTGAGCGCGCGCAGCAGCGAGGTCTTGCCCGCGCCGTTGACGCCGACCAGACCGATCCGGTCGCCCGGGCCCAGATTCCAGGTCAGGTGCTCCAGCAGCGTCTTGGGGCCCGCCTCGATCCGCACGTCGAGCAGTTCGAACACGGTCTTGCCCAGCCGCGCGTTGGCGAAGCCGCGCAGCGCCAGGGTGTCGCGCGGCGGCGGCTCGTCCGCGATCAGCTCGTTCGCCGCCTCGATCCGGAACTTGGGCTTGGAGGTGCGGGCCGGGGCACCGCGGCGCAGCCAGGCCAGCTCCTTGCGGACCAGGTTCTGCCGCTTGGTCTCCTCGGTGCTCGCGATCCGCGCGCGCTCGGCCCGGGCCAGCACGTACGCCGAGTAGCCGCCCTCGTAGTCGTGCACCTTGCCACCCTGCACGTCCCACGTACGGGTGCAGACCTCGTCCAGGAACCAGCGGTCGTGGGTGACCACGACGAGCGCGGAGCGCCGGGTCTTGAGGTGGCCGGCCAGCCACGCGATGCCCTCGACGTCGAGGTGGTTGGTCGGCTCGTCCAGGATGATCAGGTCGTGCTCTTCGATCAGCAGCTTCGCCAGCGCGATCCGGCGCCGCTCGCCGCCGGACAGCGGGCCGATCACCGAGTCGATGCCGCTCTCGAAGCCGGGCATGGCCAGCCCGCCGAACAGCCCGGTCAGCACGTCGCGGATGCGCGCGTCGCCCGCCCATTCGTGTTCGGGGCGGTCGCCGACGATCTCCTGGCGCACGGTCGCCGCCGGGTCGAGGTCGTCCTGCTGGCTCAGGATGCCCAGGCTGAGGCCGCCCACGTGGGTGACCCGGCCCGAATCGACCGGCTCCCGCTGGGCCATCACCCGGATCAGCGTGGTCTTGCCGTCCCCGTTGCGGCCCACGACCCCGATCCGGTCGCCTTCGGCGACGCCGAGGGACACCTCGTCGAGCAGGGTGCGCATGACATACGCCTTGCCGACTGACTCAAGATTGACCAGGTTCGCCATCAGACCGAACCGCCATACCGCAACGCTCGCATTCGACCAACTCTAACGGTCCGAACTACACGGTGTTCTCGCGCTCCACCGGAACGACCCGACGCGGCAACACCCGGGCCCCGGGCACCGCGCCGAAGGCGACCCGCGCGGCCCGGCAGGTGCCCGATCCGGTGAGCCGCTCGGCCACCACGTGCGCGGTCTCCCGGTCCGGCGCCAGGAACGCGCACGTCGGTCCGGACCCGGACACCAGCGAGCCGACCGCGCCCGCGGCCATGCCCGCGCGCAGCGTCGCGGCCAACGCGGGCCGCAACGACAGCGCAGCCGGTTGCAGGTCGTTGACCAGGTTCGCGCCCAACGCGTGCGCGTCGCCGGCCCGCAGCGCGGCGATCAGTTCCTCGCGCGGCGCGGGCCGCCCGACCGCCTCGCCCGCCACCTCGCGCAACCGGTCGCACTCGCCGTACACGGCCGGCGTCGACAGGCCGCCGTCGGCCAGCGCGAACACCCAGTGGAAACGCGCCGTGGTCGGCACCGAGGCCAACCGCTCGCCCCGCCCGGTGCCGATCGCGGTGCCGCCCAGGTCGGAGAACGGCACGTCGCTGCCCAACTCCGCGCCGAGCCGGCGCAGCATCTCGCGAGGCGTGTCGCCGCGCCAGAGCGTGTCGCAGGCGAGCAGCGTCGCCGCCGCGTCCGCGCTGCCGCCGGCCATGCCGCCGGCGACCGGAATGCCCTTGCGGATGTGGATGCGCACGTTCGGCTCGCGCCCGAGCCGGTCGGCGAGCAGGATCGCCGCGCGCGCGGCCAGGTTGCTGTGGTCCAGCGGGACCTCGGCGATGCCCTCGCCCTCGCAGGCCAGGCTCAGCCGGTCCGCGGGCGTGACGGTGACCTCGTCGTACAACGACACGGCGTGGAAGACGCTGACCAGCTCGTGGAAGCCGTCCGGCCGCACCCCACCGACCGCGAGTTGCAGGTTGACCTTCGCGGGAACACTGACGGTGACGGAAGACACGGCTCGTGGAACTCCTTCGTGGCCCTGTCGGGCCTCTTCGGACGGGGGCCGTGCGAACTCCTCGGCACCGTCGCCGATGGTATCGACGGCGGCACCGCGTCCTCAGGCGCGGGGCTCGTTCGGGTCGGCGTCGGCCGGCACGACCGGCTCCCCCGCATCGCCCGGCACACCCGGCGAGGCCGACCCGGGGCGGTGCTCGGCGATCCGGGCGAACGCCTCGACACCCAGCGCCTCGCCGCGTGTCCGCGGGTCGATTCCGGCCGCGCGCAGTGCCTGCTCGGCGCCGGCGGCGGAACCGGCCCAGCCCGCCAGCGCGGCCCGCAGCGTCTTGCGCCGCTGCGCGAACGCGGCGTCGATCACCGCGAACACCTCCTGACGGGTCGCCGTGGTCTTCGGCGGCTCGCGGCGCACGAACGACACCAGGCCCGAGTCGACGTTGGGCGCCGGCCAGAACACGTTGCGCCCGATCGCGCCCGCGCGCTTGACGTCGGCGTACCACGCGGCCTTGACCGAGGGCACGCCGTACACCTTGCCGCCGGGCGTCGCGGCCAGCCGGTCGGCGACCTCGGACTGCACCATCACCAGCAGCCGCTCCAGCGACGGGAAGGTCTGCAACATGTGCAGCAGCACCGGCACGGACACGTTGTAGGGCAGGTTCGCCACCAGCGCGGTGGGCGCCGGCCCCGGCAGCTCGGTCACCGTCATCGCGTCCGCGTGCACGAGCGCGAAGTCGGCCGCGCGTTCGGGCATCCGGGCCTCGATGGTGGTCGGCAGGTGCCGGGCGAGCACCGGGTCGATCTCGACCGCGACCACCCGCGCGGCGCTCTCCAGGAGCGCCAGCGTCAACGAGCCGAGTCCGGGGCCGATCTCGACCACGACGTCCTCGGCGCGCACGCCGGCGGTGCGCACGATGCGCCGCACCGTGTTGGCGTCGATCACGAAGTTCTGGCCGAGCTGCTTGGTCGGGCGTACACCCAGGGCCTCGGCCAGCGCACGGATGTCCGCGGCACCGAGCAGTCCCGGTCCCGCGGGAAGATCACTCACGAGTAGAGCCTACTGCCGCACAGCGGCCACGGACTCGACCCCCGTTGGACGAACATGAGCTTTGCCCGATATGTCTGCTCCGAGGCCGGTGCCTGACTTGCCACCCCGGTGCCGCCCATCGACTGCCAGGTCTGCGCGTCGAACTGGTAGAGCCCGTGATAGGTCCCGGACGCGTCCACCACGTTCGCCCGGCCACCCGACTCGCACTGCGCGAGCGCGCCCCAGTTGAGCTGGTCGGCCCCGGCCACCGAGTTCGGCATCTCCTTGGTGCCGACCTTGACGATCTGGGTCACCGGCTCCTTGACCACCTTCTCGGAGATCTTGCGCGGCTCCTGCTTGACGCCGTTGATCGTCTCGTACGAGTAGGTGATCTGGCGCAGCCCGACCACGCCCTTGGTGGCGACCTCCTCGGTCCCCTTGTACTGGGTCGGGTCGTCCTGCTTGGTGGTCTTGAACGGGATCTTCTCGTCCTTGGTCACGGTGGCACCGGTGACCCGCAGGATCGAGATGGTCTGCCCCTGCTGGGGATACGCGTCGGTCGGCGTGTCCACCCGGTCCTGTGGCCCTATCGAGATCCCGGCCTGTTCCAGGGCGGCCTGCACGGTCGGCGCGTTGGTCCGCAGCGGCACGGTCTTTCCGTCGACCAGGAAGGTGATCGCCCGCTCGGTGCGCACGTCCAGGTTGAGCCCTTGGCGGCCGATCGGCAGGTCGCGGGACACCGACAGGTAGGCGCCGTCCGCGCGCACGCCGACCTGCTCCAGCGCCTCGGACACCGACTTCGCGGTCACCCAGACCTGCTGGGGCCGCCCGTCGACGGTCAGCGTCAGCAGCCGGCCGTAGCGCACCGCGACGCGGTCGCCGTCCTCGATGCCCGCATTGCGCCCCGGCGCGACGATGTCGTGCTCGCCGACCTTGATCTCCTGGCGCCCGAGCAGCCCGGAGACGTCGGAGGCGAACGTGTGCACGGTGCGTTCCTCGCCGTCCACGACGAGGGTGACCGTCTTGTCGTAGGAGACGAAGGCTGTGGTTCCGCCGACCAGGACGGCGACCACGAGGGCCTGCGGAACGAGAGTGCGCAGAGAGGGTCCGGGGCGGCTGCCGCCCCGACCCGCCCGGGCGGTGTTGCGCCTGCGGGCGGAGCCGGCGGAACGACTCAACGGTGCTCCTGGGGGATTCCGAAGGGGCTGGTCCGGGGGTGTGCTGCGGCCGGTGTGGTCCGAGCCGGGCCGCGGTCGGGGCCGACGACGGCCGGGCCGATGTTCCGCCCGACGAGCATCGGACTGTACACCGGCGCGGGCACACCGCCGCCCGCCACCCGGTCGTCCGGGTGACGGGCGGTGCGGCCGAGGCAACTACGCGGGTGCGAAGGTGCGTTCGGCGTTGGCCGCGAGCGCGGTCGCCAACTCGTCCTCGGTCAGGCCCTTGACCTCGGCCATCGCGCGCACGGTGATCGGCACCAGGTAGGGCGCGTTCGGTCGGCCGCGGTAGGGCACCGGGGTCAGGAACGGCGCGTCCGTCTCGACCAGGATCAGGTCCGTCGGCGCGACCACGAGCGCGTCCCGCAACGGCTGTGCGCTGGGATAGGTCACGTTGCCCGCGAAGGACATCACGTAGCCCAGTTCGGCGCACGTCCTCGCCATCTCCGCGTCACCCGAGAAGCAGTGGAAGACCACCCGTTCCGGTGCGCCCTCCTCGGCCAGGATGCGCAACACGTCCGCGTGCGCCTCGCGGTCGTGGATCACCAGCGGCTTGCGGTGCCGCTTGGCGATCTCGATGTGCCGGCGGAACGACTCCTGCTGGCCGGCCACGCCCTCGTCGCCGGTGCGGAAGTAGTCCAGGCCGGTCTCGCCGATCCCGCGCACGTGCGGCAACGCGGCCAGTCGGTCGATCTCGGCGAGTGCCGCGTCCAGGGCGGCGGCGCCGCCCGGACCGCGGCGCTGCCCGGACCACCCGTCCGGGTCGCCGAGCACGATCCGCGGTGCCTCGTTGGGGTGCAGCGCGACAGTCGCGTGCACCCGCTCGTGCGCGGCGGCCGTCTCGGCCGCCCACACCGACGAGGGCACGTCGATGCCCACCTGGACCAGCGTGTCCACCCCGACCTCGGCGGCGGCCGACAACGCGTCGGCGACCTTCGCCTCCTGCAGGTCCAGGTGCGTGTGGGCATCCCACACGGGCACCGAGAGCGGCTCGGGCGCGGGCGGCGGGGTGGTGTCCCGGGGCCCGCCGTCCCGGCGCTTGCGCTTGCTCAAGGGTCAGGAGTCCTTTTTCTCTTCGAGACGCGGGAACAGGATCGCGCCCTTGGTGATCGTCGCGCCCGCGGGCAACTGCCCCCAGCGGCCCGAGTCCTGCACGTGCTGCTTGTCCAGCGCGCCCAGGTGCGCCTCGGCGCCGAGCGAGTCCCACAACTTCTGCGCGGTCTCCGGCATCACCGGGTTGAGCAGCACGGCGAGCGCGCGCAACGACTCGGCCGAGGTGTACAGGATGGTGGCCAGTCGGGCCCGGCCCTCGGGGCTGTCGTCCTTGGCCACCTTCCACGGCTCCTGCTCCGTGATGTAGCCGTTGACCAGCTTCACGTAGCCGAACACCGCGTCCAGACCGGCCTGGAAGTCCAGCGCGCGGACCCGGTCGTCGGCGACCGACACGGCCTCGATCAGCGCACTGTGCAGCGTGCCCTCGGCGTCCCCGTCCGCGGTGGAGGCGGGCAGCTCGCCGTCGAAGTACTTGCCGACCATGGCCGCCACGCGCGAGGCCAGGTTGCCGAAGTCGTTGGCCAGTTCGGAGGTGTACCGCGCGGAGAAGTCCTCCCACGAGAACGACCCGTCCTGGCCGAACTGGATCGCCCGCAGGAAGTAGTAGCGGTAGGCGTCCACGCCGAAGTGGTCGGTGAGCTGCCGCGGCGAGATGCCGGTCAGGTTCGACTTGCTCATCTTCTCGCCGCCGACCATCAGCCAGCCGTTGGCGAACACCCGGCCGGGCACCGGCAGACTGTTGGCCATCAGCATCGCGGGCCAGATCACCGCGTGGAAGCGCAGGATGTCCTTGCCGACCAGGTGCACGTCCGCCGGGAAGGTGCCCTCGAACTTCGCCTGGTCCGCACCGTAGCCGACCGCCGTGGCGTAGTTGAGCAGCGCGTCGATCCACACGTAGATGACGTGCTTGGGGTCCCACGGGACCGGGATGCCCCAGTCGAACGTGGAGCGCGAGATGGACAGGTCCTGCAGGCCCTGCCGGACGAACTGGAGGACCTCGTTGCGGGCCGAGGCCGGCTGGATGAAGTCCGGGTTGGCCTCGTAGAACTCGAGCAGCCGAGGACCGTACTCGGAGAGCTTGAAGAAGTAGTTCTCCTCCTTGAGCATCTCCACCGGACGCTTGTGGATCGGGCACAACTTCTGCCCGTCCTCGCCGTCGAGCAGGTCGCCGGGCGCCTTGTACTCCTCGCAGGCCACGCAGTACGGGCCCTCGTAACCGCCCTTGTAGATCTCGCCCTTGTCGTACAGGTCCTGGACGAACTCCTGGACCCGGTCGGTGTGCCGCTTCTCGGTGGTGCGAATGAAGTCGTCGTTGGCGATCTCCAAGTGCTCCCAGAGGGGCTTCCACGCCTCCGTGACCAGCTTGTCGCACCACTCCTGGGGAGTGACGCCGTTCGCCTCGGCCGTACGCATGATCTTCTGACCGTGCTCGTCCGTGCCGGTGAGGAACCACACCTTCTCGCCGCGCTGGCGGTGCCAACGGGTGAGCACGTCGCCTGCGACGGTCGTATAGGCGTGGCCCAGGTGCGGGGCGTCATTTACGTAGTAAATGGGCGTTGTGACATAGAACGCCTTCTCGCGCTCGCCCGCAGTGTGTTCAGTGGTTCCAGTGGCCGCCATACCCGGAATCCTACGGCCGACGCGACGGCGCCCGCCCCCGAGTATCCGTGGGAGCGGGCACCGGCGGGCCCGCGGCCCGGATGGGGCTCAGGCGGAGCGGTGCAGGGACGGCAGGTGCCACCGGGAGGCCCCGCGCGCGGCGGGCACCTTGGCCGGCTTGTCGGCCTTCACGGCCGCGACCGGCTCGACCGGCTTCGCGGACTCGACCACGGCCCGGGATCCGGTGACCGACGCCACCCGGCCCGCCGGGAGTATCCGCAGGCGGGTGCCGTCGCAGTGCTCGCAGGCGGGCTTGGTGAACGGGGACGGGACCAGCGCCCCCATCGAGTAGTACCGGCACAGTCGCATTCCGTGCAGATCGGTCACGTGGTGGATCTCGTAGTCGCGCTCCCATCCGCGACCGCAGGACATGCAGACGAAGGCATAGGACTCGTGCACCACCGTCGGGTTCTCCATGACGACCTCCTCGCGCGGGCGAGCCCACCGACTCGTTCAGGGGCTTCCCGTGACCGGTATCCATGGAATGCCCGCGAGGCGCCTTCCGTATCGGTACATACGGTTCCTTGACGTCGGCCAACACGGAATATGGAGAACCCGAGAAACTCATCACCCAATCGAGTGCTGTGCCGTACCTGCCCGTTGCACGCGCTTGACCGACCCGGCCGCGGCCGGAGCGGGCCGTGCGGGCACGCCGCGTCGCGGATGTCGGACGCGGCACACCGGAGGGTCGCGGTCCGTCGTCGAGGCGTCGCCGAGGGTCGCGATCCGTCGTCGACCGGTCCTTTCGGGTGTCACGCCTTCTTGGCCGCGACCACCGCGTCGAAGACCACCCGCTTGGGCACGCCGACCTCGGCCGCCACCGCCGCGATCGCCTCCTTGCGCGGTTGTCCGGCGGCCTCGCGTCCGGCCACCCGCTCGACCAGCTCGGCCGGGCCGATCTTCGAGGGGTCGGCGGGCGGCGCGCCGGCGACCACGACGGTGATCTCGCCGCGCACCCCCGGCTTCGCCCACTCGGCGAGTTCGGCCAGGGTGTCCCGGCGGACCTCCTCGTAGGTCTTGGTGAGCTCGCGACACACCGCGCCGCGACGGTCGGCGCCCAGCGCCTCGGCCATCGCCGCGAGCGACTCGGCGAGCCGGTGCGGCGCCTCGAAGAACACCATCGTGCGCGGCTCCGCGGCCAACTCGGCCAACCGCCGGGCCCGCTCGCCCGCCTTGCGCGGCAGGAATCCCTCGAAGCAGAACCGGTCCACCGGCAGTCCGGACAGCGCGAGCGCGGTGAGCACCGCGGAGGGCCCCGGTACGGCGGTCACCTTGATGTCCTCGGCCACCGCGGCCTCGACCAGCCGGTAGCCCGGATCGGACACCGACGGCATCCCGGCATCGGTGACCAACAACACCCGCTTGCCCTCGCGCAGCGCCTGGACCAGCTCCGGGGTGCGCGCCGCCTCGTTGCCCTCGAAGTAGGACACCACCCGCCCGGGCACCTCCACGCCGAGCGCGCCGGCCAATCTGCGCAGCCTGCGCGTGTCCTCGGCGGCCACCACCGAGGCCGCGCCGAGTTCGACGGCGAGCCGCGCGGGCGCGTCGCTCACGTCACCGATGGGGGTGCCGGCCAGTACGAGTACGCCGCCCTGAGGACTGTGCTGTTCGTGTTCCACTCGGCCATCCTCCCCTTTCGCGCGCCCCGGTTCGCCCGCGCGTCAATACGATGCTCGGGTGACGAGTGACGTGGCTACCGATCAGCCGACCCGAAAGCACCCCCCAAAGGGGGATGCGGAGTCCCCCGGCAGCACCGGGGCCGCACGTCCCGAGCCGCGCGGGTGGGCCTGGTCACTGGCTCGATTCGGATACCGGGACCGGCCGCCGACCTCGCTGCGCGAGCGGCTCGTGCCCTCGTACACCGACAACAGCGCGTACACCGGCGGCGGCTGGTTGCCCTGCATCCTGGTGACCCTGTTGGCCGGCTTCATCCGGTTCTGGAACCTGGGCAGGCCCAGGGCGGTGATATTCGACGAGACGTACTACGCCAAGGACGGCTGGTCGCTGCTCAAGCTCGGCTACGAGGGCACCTGGCCCAAGGAGGCCAACGAACAGATCCTGGCCGGACAACACGACGTCCTGCAGACACAGGGCTCGTACATCGTGCACCCGCCGATCGGGAAGTGGACGATCGCGCTGGGCGAGCAACTCTTCGGACTCACCCCGTTCGGATGGCGGTTCGCACTCGCCGTGCTCGGCACGCTGTCGGTGCTGATGTTGTGCCGGATCGGCCGCCGCCTGTTCCGCTCCACACTCCTGGGCTGCGTCGCCGGACTGCTGATGTCCCTCGACGGACTGCACTTCGTGATGAGCCGCACCTCACTGCTCGACCTGGTCCTGATGTTCTGGATCCTGGCCGCGTTCGGCTGCCTGCTCATCGACCGCGACGACACCAGGGCGATCGCCGCCCGACTCTTCGAAACCGGCCCGGACGCCGCACGCGCCGCCACGACGAAATTCGGCCTGCGCCCCTGGCGGATCATGGCCGGCATCTGCCTCGGCCTGGCCTGCGGCACCAAATGGAGCGGCATCTACGTCCTCGCCGCCTTCGGCGTCATGACCGTGCTGTGGGACGCCGGCACCCGCCGGGCCTGCGGCGCCCGCCGCCCCTACCGCGCCGCACTGCGCCACGACGTGCTCTTCGCGTTCCTGTCCACCGTGCTGGTCGCGCTGATGATCTACATCTGGTCCTGGACCGGCTGGCTGATGACCGACGACGGCTACTTCCGGGACTGGGCCGACCACCGGGCCGGGCTCTCCCCCGGCTCCCTCGACCTCAAGCTCTTCTCCGTCCCGCTGCCGCAATTCGGGATGACGTGGGTGCCGGCGCCGTTGCGCAGCCTGTGGCACTACCACTCGGAGATGTGGAACTTCCATACCGGCCTGGACAGCCCGCACCCGTATCAATCCAACCCGTGGAGCTGGCTGGTCCTGGGCCGACCGGTCGCCTACTACTTCGAGACCGTGCACCGGGGCACGGCCGGCTGCACCGAGCAGGACTGCTACCAGACCGTGCTGGGCATCGGCACGCCGCTGCTGTGGTGGACCGGCGTGATCGCGGTCGGCTACCTGCTCTTCCGCTGGGCCGGCCGCCGGGACTGGCGCGCGGGCGCGATCCTGTGCGGACTCGCCGCCGCGTACCTGCCGTGGATGGCGTACCAGCAGCGCACCATCTTCCTGTTCTACGCCGTCGCGTTCGTCCCGTTCCTGTGCCTGGCGGTGACCATGATGCTCGGCGCGCTGCTCGGCCCACCCGGGGCCGGCGAACGGCGACGGGCCTGGGGTACGGCGGGCGTGGTCGCGATCATCGCGCTGATCGCGTGGAACTTCCTGTACTTCTATCCGATCTTCACCGGTGAGACGATCTCGCGCAGCGGGTGGCTGGACCGTATGTGGTTCAGCACCTGGATCTAGCGTGTCGGCGTCCTGGGCGAAGTCGTCGTCGCCGTCGTCGAAGCCGTTGCCCATGCTGTTGTCGACCCCGAGAGAGGCTGCGCCGGTGTCCGTCGCGCGGGAGCAGGACATACGCAGGCGGGCCATCGACGCGACCCGCGACCTGGCCGCGGCGGGCGGCTACGACAGCGTGCAGATGCGCGACGTGGTCCGCCTGTCCCGGCTCTCCTCGGCGACCATCTACCGGCACTTCTCCTCGAAGGACCACCTGCTCGCGGCAACCCACCTGGAGTGGATCGCCGCACTGGAACGCAGCGACGCGGCCCGGCCGGACGGCACCGACGCCGCCGAGCGAGTGTGCGCGATCCTGCACAACACGTGCCGGACGATGGCCCGCCACCCTCGGCTCACCGCCGCGCTGATCCACGCGCTCGGGTCGTCCGACCCCGGCGTGGGCGACTGTCATCGCGAGATCAACCGGATCATGAACGACATGTTCCGCACCGCGCTGGGCGACGAGATCACCGGCGCCGACGAGTTCGTCCACCTACTCGGCATCGCCTGGGAAGGCGCCCTCTTCAGCTGGGCCTTCGGCCGCATGACGATGGACGACGTCGAACGCACGGTAACCCGCTCCGCCCGCCTCCTCCTCCTGGGCACAGCAGCGGAACCGACCCCATAAACCAAGTCCCGCCGAACACCCGAGGACCAGCCTCCCGCAACCCCACCAGCCCGTCCGGCACTTGAGCACAACCCACCCAGCCGGTCCGGCGCTTGAGGACAACCCGGCACAGGCTGACCATCCAGCCCGTCCGGCGCTTGAGGACCCGCCGGGCCCTACGAGGCTTGACGACTCACGGGTGCGCCAACGGGCGGGATCGCGGCGACATGATCCAGCGGCGCCAACTCCGGCCGCTTCGCGGTGATGTGATCCCCGGACGACTGTCCGCGCAGCCGCCGCCCGATCCACGGCACCAGGTGCTCCCGCGCCCAGTGCACGTTCTCCAGCCGCGCCGCGCCGGCCGTGACCGCGACGGCCTCCGCCGGCCATGGCGCGTCCGGGTCACCCTCGACGGCCAACCCGAGCGCCCGGCCGACCTTGAGCGCCACCCGGTCGTGCCCCTCGGGCGACAGGTGCAGCCGGTCCTCGCTCCAGGCACGCC
Organism: Embleya sp. NPDC127516; assembly: GCF_044765325.1. NCBI lineage: Bacteria > Bacillati > Actinomycetota > Actinomycetes > Kitasatosporales > Streptomycetaceae > Embleya > Embleya sp. NPDC127516. Next base: position 25,950 of record NZ_JBIWJT010000032.1, read on the forward strand.
GATCGTGCAGCGACGTGAGCCCCCACATGTCCGCGACGGGGCAGTCGTACCGATCCGCGACCACCCGCAACAGCTCGTTGTACGTGGCCACCTTGCCGCGGATCAGCTTGAGCACCGGCACCCAGCGCGTGTCGAACCCGGTGAAAACCACGACCCGAGCGCCCGTCGCCGTCAACGCGGCGACCGCCTGCTCGTACTCGGCGGCCAGCTTGTCCGGATCGCTCCCGGGCCGCAGCACGTCGTTGCCACCCGCGCACAACGTCACCAGATCGGGTTGTGCCGCGATGGCCAACGGCACCTGCTCCTCGACGATCTGATGCAGCAGCTTCCCGCGCACGGCCAGATTCGCGTACCGAAGGCCCGGCCGCTCCGTCGAAAGCCGAGCCGCGAACCGATCGGCCCACCCGAGGTAGTTCCCGTCGGGCCCGGGATCGCCGACACCTTCGGTGAAGCTGTCGCCGATTGCCACATAAGAGTCGATTCCGGACAGGTTCCCGTGTGGATTCAATAGCTCGGCCATGTCACCCGATGTTGGCATCGCTCACCTCGCCTACGCGACCGTAATAACCACCCGAACACATTCCGCTACACGCGGCAGCGCCCCCGCACACCTCGCGGCGGGCGCACCCTCTCGGCCAAGCCCGATCAACCGCCGCGCATTCCCGCACCGCCGGAAAAGCGACGCAGTTCACCCACTCCTCATCGACCCGTAACCCGATCCCGTACAACTCACCGAATCCGGACGGGCCTTGCCACGCGTCGGGACTCGGGAACGACGAAAGCCCCGCCGGATCCCGGCGGGGCTTTCGTGCTGTGTGGACCTGTGGGGATTTGAACCCCAGACCCCCTCGATGCGAACGAGGTGCGCTACCAGACTGCGCCACAGGCCCAACGAGGAGAAACATTACCACCTCGACGAGGTGGGTCGCGCACGGGTATTCACTCGTTGACGGCCCGGCGCCACTCGTGCTCGTACAGGGGCAGCGAGTCGACGGAGGAGCCGTAGGCGGTACGGGTGTCCTCGGCGTATTGGTCGAACAACGGGGTGGACGGGCGGGCCGACTCGGTCGGCCGGGGGTCCGGGACGGCGTGGATCTGCGGGCGCTCCGGCTCCTGTTCGGCGTCGCCGCGCGGGACCACCGGAGCGGTCACGTAGGTGGGCAGCGGGACCGGCACCGGGTCCCACGAGTCGCGATCGTGCGGGCCCCCGTCGATGGCCAACTCGGCGATCCACTCGGCCAGGGCGGGTTCCTCCGCCTCGCGGTCGCGCCGACCCCGGGCCGAGGCGGAGGCTCCCGAGGCGCCGCCCGTCCCGGCGGAGCCGGTCGGCCCCGAGCGCGGCGCACGGGGCGCACGCGGGTCGCCGCCGGTCGGCCGATCCGCCGCGCGGGGTTCGGCCGGCGGGCCGTCGGGTGTCTCGCGGGACTTGGCCCGCGAACGCGCTTCGGCGGCCGAGGAGCCGTCGGCGGGTCCGCCGGACTTGCCCGCGGGTCGGCCCAGTCGGCGCAGTCCCGCCTCGTAGCGACGCCGCTCCTGCACACGCAGGTGGACGATGTACGCGGAGAGCAGGACGCCGGGCACGGCGGGCAGCAGCCACAGCCAGGCGATCCCGGCCACCCCGGCCAGGATCGCGCCGGCGGTGAAGGTCGCGAACAGGCTCGCGATCACCCGACGGCGCCGGGTGAGCAGCGCGGCCCGGCCCTCGTCGCGGCGGACCGTCGCGGCGGGACGTTTGGCCGCGGCGGGCTTGCCCTTGGCCGAGGACGCCGACCCGGGGGTCGCGGCCGACTGCGGGGCCGTCTGCGGCGTCGACTGCGCGCCGGACTTGGCCGGGTGTTGCCGAGCGGCGCGCGGCGGTTCGGCCGGAGCGCGCCGGTCGGGTGCGTCCGTGCCCTCCTCCACGGAAGCGGGGGCCTCCGCGAGCGCACGGGCGGAGCGGCGCTCGAAGGCGCCGCGACGGGAGAGGATCCGGATCGCGGTGGTGAATCGCTCGGTCGGCCGGGCCTCGTTGAGCTCGTCCTGTCGGCGAAGCCACATGGGCACCAGATAGGCAGCCCAGGCCCCCACGATCGCTGCGTAGATCAGGCCGCTGCCGTTCACGCTTCACACGCTAAGCCGGATGGGCGCCGCATCGTCGGATTAGGCACGGTGTGTCGCCCGATCCGCGGTGATGCCCATGTGACGAATGTGACTGCCGAGACGCCCGAGGCGACAAAATCCACCGAACCGTCCGGCGCGGCCGAAATCACCGGGAAGCCCGACACCCCCGAATTCGGCGAGAAGCCCGACACGGCCGAAATCACCGGGACACCCGAGATGCCCGGAGCCGGCGTGGCTCCCGAGGCCCCTCGGGCAGCCGTTCTCCCGGGGGCTCCGGGGTCTGCCGAGGTGACACCGCTCATATCTCCGGAAGAGTAGCGAAATCGCAAGATCGATGTGTCGATATGGCGGGATCGACATCGAAGAGATTCACATCGAGGGGTTCCCCACGGAGTTCCGCGCGAAGGGGTTCCCACCGAGTTCCGCCCGAAGGGTTCCTCGCGGCGGTTTCGCCCGAAGGGGTTCCGAACGCACGGATCGCGCTCGACGGGATCCCCTACCAGGTGAAGCCCCGGCTCTCCCGATAGGCGCGCCACCGCATCAGCAGCCCCTCGGGGACCTCCTCGGCGTTCAACGCGTAGGCGAGGTGATCGCGCCAGTCCCCGTCGATGTGCAGGTAGCGCGGGCGCAGGCACTCCTCGCGGAACCCCAGCTTGTCCACCACCCGCCGACTGGCCCGGTTCTCCGGCCGGATGCACACCTCCAGGCGATGCACACCGAGCCGGAAGAAGCAGTGGTCGGCGACGAGCGCGACCGCCGTCGGCATCACGCCGAGCCCGGCGACCTGCTCGTCCACCCAATAGCCCACGTGTGCCGAGCACATCGACCCCCACGTGATGCCGGCGACCGTGACCTGGCCGACCAGTTGCCCGTCGTACAACACCACGAACGGCAACATCCGCCCCGCGCCCGCCTCGGCCCGCAGGAAGCGCACCATCTGCCGGAACGTCGGCCGGCGACCGGCCGCCGATCCCGGCGGCACGGTCGCCTCCCAGCGGCGCAGCCATTCGCGATTGCGGGTGTGCACCTCCTGCCACGCGGCCGCGTCGCGGGCGCGGATCGGGCGCAGGGTCACCCGGCCCTCGGTGAGCTCCACCGGCCACCCGCGGGTCAGCGCGTGCCCCATGGCGGCTGCTGCGCCCCTCCGTAGCCCCCGCCGCCCTGGAACCCACCGCCACCGCCCTGGTAGCCGCCGCCCCCGCCGAAGCCGCCCTGGTAGCCGCCGCCCCCGGGCGCGGGCTGCTGCTGACCGCCGCCGAAGCCACCGCCACCACCGCCGCCGCCGAACCCGCCGCCCTGCTGGTGGTCGCCGCCCTGGAGCTGCGACACCACGTGCGGCAGCACCTTGGACAGCACGTTGATGCCGTCCTGCGCGCCACCGGGCGAGCCGGGCAGGTTGACGATCAGGCTGCGGTAGGTCCAGTGCGAGTCCTGGGTGATCGCGACGCCGGCGATGCCGCGCGACAGGATCGAGGTCGGCACCTTGGCGAAGTTCTCCATCCGGATCGCCTCGGCGATGCCCGGCACCTCGTAGCTGATCACCCGGCTGGTCATCTGCGGGGTCTGGTCGAACGGGTTGAGCCCGGTCCCCCCGGTGGTGACGATCACGTCGTAGTGGCCCGCGACCGCGTCCCGCAGCGCCTGGGCGACCGGCTCGCCGTCGGGTACCACCTGCGGTCCCCGCGTCTCGAAGCCCAGCGCCTGCAGCCCGCGCACGATCACCGGACCGCTCTCGTCCCCGTAGGTACCGGCCGCCGCGCGGGTGGACACGGTGATCACCATGGCTCGCATCAGACTTGCCCTCCGTCCCGTTGTGTGGCCCCTGCCCCGGTGTCCCGTCGCCAGTCCCCGGAGGCGCCGCCCGTCTTCTGCTCGACCCGCACGTCGGTGATGACCGCGCCCGGGTCCACTGCCTTGATCATGTCCACGACCGTGAGCGCCGCGACGGAGACCGCCGTCAGCGCCTCCATCTCGACCCCGGTGCGATCGGCGGTGCGCACGGTCGCGGTGATCGCCACCGCGTCGTCCTGCACCGTCAGGTCCACCGCGACGCCGTGCAGCGCGATCGGGTGGCACAGCGGCACGAGGTCGGGGGTGCGCTTGGCGGCCATGATGCCCGCGATCCGGGCGGTGGCCAGGGCGTCACCCTTGGGCACGCCCTCGCCCCGCAGGAGTTCGACCACGCGGGGCGACACGAGCACCCGGCCCGAGGCCGTGCCCGTGCGGACCGAGATCTGCTTGGCCGTGACGTCCACCATGCGGGCCGCGCCGGCCTCGTCGAGGTGCGTGAGGTTCTTGGCGCCGCGCGTCAACTTTCCACCCCATACGGTGAGCCCCCCGTGCGGTGGGCGTAGAAGTGCCTTGTGTATCGGACTGCCGAGTGCGTCGAACAGTCCGACCGCGTCGATCTGCCGTGTCGAACTGCCGAGTGCGTCGAACTGCCGTGTGTCGTGCTGGGGCAACGTTAGAGGTACAACGGGGCGGCCCGCATGCGCGGGCCGCCCGGGCCGGGGATCTCGGCGCTCGATCGCGGCGCTCAGCCGAGCAGCATCACGGACACCTCGGCGCCCTCGGCGACCTCGGTGACGTCGGTGGGAAGGGTGATCAGCGCGTTCGCCCTGGCCAGGCTGCCGAGCAGGTGGGAGCCGGTGCCGCCGACCGGGTCCACGGTGCCCTCGCCGACTCCCGCCGCGGGCGGGGTGTACCAGGCACGCAGAAACTGGCGCTTGCCCTCGGGGGACTTCAGCGCCGCCGAACAGGTGGCCCGCACGATCGGCCGCTCGGTGACCTCGGCCCCCTGCATGCGCAGCAGCGCCGGACGCACGAACACGTCGAACGACACGAACGCGCTGACCGGATTGCCGGGAAGGGTGAAGATCGGCGTCTCGTCGGGGCCGATCACGCCGAAGCCCTGCGGCATGCCCGGCTGCATCGCGACCTTGCCGAACTCGACCGTGCCCAGCTCGGAGAGCACCTCCTTGACCACGTCGTAGGCGCCCGCGCTCACCCCGCCCGTGGTGACCACCACGTCGGCCCGGATCAACTGGTCCTCGATGGTGTCGATCAGGATCTTGGGGTCGTCGGGCACGTTGCCGACCCGGTACGCGATGGCGCCCGCCTCGCGTGCGGCGGCGGTGAGCATGTAGCTGTTCGAGTCGCGGATCTGGCCGGGGCCGATCGGCCGGCCGGGCTGGGTCAGCTCGCTGCCGGTGGACAGGATCACCACGCGCGGCTTGGGCCGGACCCGGATCCGCTCGCGGCCGATCGCGGCGAGCAGGCCGACCTGCGCCGAGCCCACCGCGGTGCCCGCGTCCAGCACCGTCTGCCCGGCGGTGACGTCGCTGCCGCGGCGCCGGATGTACTGGCCGCTCGACGGCGCCCGGGTGATCCGCACCGTCGGCATGCCCGCGTCGGTCCACTCGACCGGCACGATCGCCTCCGCGCCCTCCGGCAGCGGCGCGCCGGTCATGATCCGCGCGCACGTGCCGGATCCGATCGCGATCTTCGGCGCGTTGCCCGCGGCGATGTCGTCGACGACGTCGAGCACCACCGGGTAGCGCTCACCCGCGTCCGCGACGTCCGCGACCCGTACCGCATAGCCGTCCATCGACGAGTTGTCGAACGGCGGCAGGTCGCCGGTGGCGGCGACCTCGTCGACCAGGAGGCTGCCGTGCGCGTCGAGCAGTTGCAGTTCGAGGGGGGCGAGCGGCGCGATCCGTCCGAGGATCCCGGCAAGGTGGTCCTCGACGCTTTTCATGCCTGCATCTCCTCGTTCACGTACTGCCTCAGCCAGGCCCGAAACGCGGGTCCCAGATCCTCACGCTCGCATGCCAGCTTCACGATGGCACGCAGATAGTCGGCCCGGTCACCCGTGTCGTACCGGCGGCCGGTGAACACCACGCCGTGCACGGTGCCGCCGTCGGCGGCTTCGCGACCCGCGAGCACCCGCAGCGCGTCGGTCAGTTGGATCTCGCCGCCCCGACCGGGCGCAGTGCTCTCCAGCACGTCGAAGATCGCCGGGTCGAGCAGATAGCGGCCGATCACCGCGAAGTTGCTGGGGGCGCCGCCCGCCTCCGGCTTCTCCACGAGGTCGGTGACGCGCACCACGCCGGGCTCGGAGACGCCCGGAGCCAGCGGTTCGACCGCCGCACAGCCGTAGAGGTGGATCTGTGCCGGGTCCACCTCGATCAGCGCCACCACGCTGCCGCCGAGTTCCCGGCGCACCCGCAACATCGTGCTCAGCAGCGGATCGCGCGGGTCGATCAGGTCGTCGCCGAGGAGCACCGCGAACGGCTCGTCCCCCACGTGCGGGCGGGCGCACGACACGGCGTGGCCCAAGCCGCGCGGATCGCCCTGGCGCACGTAGTGGATCGCGGCCAACTCGCTCGACTCGCGGACCAGTTTGAGTCGATCCACGTCGCCCTTGGCCGCCAGCGCGTGTTCCAGTTCGTACGCCCGGTCGAAGTGGTCCTCCAGGGGACGCTTGTTGCGACCGGTGACCATCAGCACGTCGGTGAGCCCGGCCGCGACCGCCTCCTCGACCACGTACTGGATGGCCGGCGTGTCCACGACCGGCAACATCTCCTTCGGCGTGGCCTTCGTCGCCGGCAGGAAGCGGGTACCCAGGCCGGCGGCGGGAACAACGGCCTTGGTGATGTGGAACGAACGACGCGCATGCATGGCTCGCACACTAACGGGTGAGGTCGCCCGGGGTCCCGTTAAGCCCGGCGATCGGACGCTTGTCGCCCGCCGGTCCGCCCTCGACCGGATCCGGGCCGCAGAACCGGTCGCCACCCGCCCGCTTGGCCCGACCCAGTGCCCGATCCGCGGCCCGCAGCAGGGTCGCGGAGTGGGTGCCGTCGCCGGGCAGTACGGCCGTGCCGATCGCCATGGTCAGCCGGACCGGGTCGGTCGCCGCGCCGAACGTGCCGCGCCGCACGGCGTAACACAACCGTTCGGCGACCCTGGCCGCGCCGGCCGCGTCCGTCTCGGGCAGCAGGATCACGAACTCCTCGCCGCCGTACCGGGCGATCGTGTCCACCTGGCGGATCTCCAGGGCGAGCCGCTGGGCCACCTCGCGCAGCACCGCGCTCGCGCCCTGGTGACCGTGCCGTTCGTTGACGTCGCGGAAATGGTCGAGGTCGAGCATGAGCAACCCGAGCGGCCGGCCGAACCGGGTCGCGCGCATCACCTCGCGGTCGAGCACGAGTTGCAGGTAGCGGTAGTTCCACACGCCGGTCAGCGGGTCGGTCACCGACAGCCGTTCCAACTCGGCGCGACTGAGTTCCAGGCGGGTGACCTCGTGCCGCAGTTCGGGCAGTTCGTTCCCGGCGATCGCGCGCAGCCGACGCACGGCGACCGCCAGCGAGCCGACCGCCACCGAGAGCGCGCCGACCAGCAGGATGATCAGGAGGCGTTCGAAAGTCAGGGCCATGCGGGATCCGGGTCCGGTGCGGTGGCGCGAACTGTGTCGATTGCGCGGACTCCTTCGGTAACCCGTCCAAACACGTCATTCAGGGAACAGCATGAAGGACATCCTCAACGACAAGGCCACGCTGAGGTCACAGTTGTTGCACTCACGGTCACTCATGGGGTCGGATCGGCGTGTCGCGGCGTGTCGCGCGCTCCGCGACGCGCTCCTCGCGCTCCCCGAGGTGGCCCGCGCCGAGACCGTCGCCGCCTATGTTCCGGTGGGCTCCGAGCCGGGCGGGCGGGATCTGGCCGAGGACCTCGCCGCCGGATCGACCCGGCGCGTGCTGCTGCCGGTGTTGCTGGCGGACAACGACCTGGATTGGGCCGTGTACGAGGGGCCGGCGTCGCTGGTGCCGGCGGGCCGGGGGCTGCGCGAGCCGATCGGACCGCGGCTGGGCGTCGAGGGCGTGCGCACGGCGGACGTCCTGGTGGTGCCGGGGCTCGCGGTGGACCGCCGGGGTGTTCGGCTCGGCCGTGGCGGCGGGTCCTACGACCGGGCGCTCACCCGGGTGCGGGCGGCGGTGACGGTGGTGTTGTTGTACGACGACGAGGTGCTCGACCGGGTGCCGGCCGAGCCGCACGACGTGCCCGTGGACATCGCGGTGACGCCCGCGGCGGTGTACCGGTTCAGCCGGTAGCACCGCCGCGGGCCGCCGTCACGGCCCGGCTGGGGCCGCCGGAGCGACCGGGTCGCCCGGGACCAGGGCCAGCCGGTGCTTGGCCGCCTTGTCCACCGCGGCGGGCGTGTACGGCCACGCCAGCGTCTTGCCCTTGCGCCACAGGTCGGTCTGGTCGGTGTAGTTGTCGTGCCACACGTGCCCGGAGGCGCCGGTCAGGTTGATCCACCGGGACGCGTCCAGATCGGCCAGGTCCACCACCATCCGCATCGACGGCACGGTGGTCACCTCGTAGCCCTGCGCGACGTTCCACCCGGTCGCGTTGACCAGGCCCTCGCCGCCGGACATCCGGTACGGCCCGCGGTTGAGCATGTACTTGACCACGCCCGGCCCCTCGGTGCCCAGCGTCTGGTTGCGCAGCGTCAGCGTGTGCAGCCGACCCCACGACCAGGTGTCGATGTCCTTGCCGAGCCGGGAGGTGAGGTCCTTCTTCGCCTCGGTCATCGCCTTGTGCAGGAGGCCGTCCCGGGTGGTGATCGCGCCCGGGTTCTTGGAGATGTTCCACCACGGGCTCTCCGGACTGGCCAGCAGCGTGCGCGCGACCTCGTTCCACCGGTCGCCGCCGTCCGGCTGCGCGGTGGAGTCGTCCCGGTCGCCGCACTGCACGTGGTTGGTCGTCGGGTTGCTCGCGCAGTCGTTGTCGGCCCGGACCGAGAACGGCATCTTGTCGCCGAAGGCGAGCATGAGCACCTGGCGCCACACCGCGTTGAAGTACGCCGCGGCCTTGGAGTCCGCGTCGTTGCGCATGTCCCAGTCCTTGAGCAGGTCCTGCGCCTCGCGCACCCACGGATCGTCGATCTTGACGTCGCGCAGGTACGGCACCAGGAACTGCGCGACCGGGTTGACGTCGTCCGCCTGCATCTTCTGCATCGCCGCCGCGTCGATCTTGCCCGGCGCGGTGGTGATCATCTCCTCGATCCGCCGACTGCGGGAGCCGTAGCCCCAGTCGGAGGTCATCAGGTACGGGTACGCCGGCGAGGTGACCGCGTTGTTGGCGGTGACGATGTAACCGTCCTGCGGGTCGTACACGTTCGGCAGCGACTCGAACGGGATGGTGCCCACCCAGTCGTACTTGGGGTCCCACCCGTACACCGGCCAGCGGCCGTCACCACTGCGCCGCACCGGGATCTTGCCGGGCGCCTGGTAGCCGATGTGCCCCTCGACGTCCGCGTAGATCGCGTTCTGCGACGGCACGTCGAAGTTCTTCAGCGCGGCCCGGAAGTCGTTCCAGTTCTGTGCCTTGTCGAGCTGGAAGAGCGCGTCCATCGAGGTGCCCGGGTCCAGCGCGGTCCACCGCAGGGCGACCGCGAAGCCCTCCTCGCGCTGCGGGCTCGGGTCCGGGATCGGCGCGTCCTTGCCGACGTCCTCCAGTTCGTCGGACACGTCGGTCAGGATCGGCCCGTGCCGGGTGGTGCGCACGGTGATCTGCCGATCGGCGCCGCCGGCCACCTTGATCGTCTCCTGGCGCACGTCCACGAACGGCTCGAACTTGCCGCCGTAGAGCACGGTGTCGCCCTGGACCTTCTCCAGGTAGAGGTCGGTCACGTCGGCGCCGAGGTTGGTGAAGCCCCACGAGATCTTCTGGTTGTGGCCGATGATCACGCCCGGCATGCCGGAGAACGTGTAGCCGGAGACGTCGTACTGGCACTTGGGCCCGACCGTGCGGCAGTGCAGGCCCATCTGGTACCAGACCGAGGGCAGGGACGGGGACAGGTGCGGGTCGTTGGCCAGCAGCGGCTTGCCGGTGGTGGTGCGACTGCCCGCCACCACCCACGAGTTGGAGCCGACACCGGAGGACTTCTCGCTGAACAGCGAGGGCAGCTTGGACAACGACTCGGACAGGCCGGTCAGCGCGCTCTGCGCGCTCTTCGAGGGCACCGCGGGCGGAGCCTCCTGGGCGAAGCGCTCGGTCTTGCCGTCCTTGACGATCGCACCGTCGCGCACGATCGGCTTGTTCGCCTCGTACGGGTACGGCGGGTAGAGCTCGTCGATCTGGTTGACCGTCAGCTTGTCGGACAGCAGCGCCCGGTCGATCTCGTCCTGCATGTTGGTCCGCAGGTCCCACGCCATCGCCTTGAGCCACGCCACGGAGTCGATGGGGGTCCACGGCTCGGCCTTGTAGCCGTCGTGCACGAGGCCGAGCAGCGCGTACTCGAACGACGCGTCGGCGCCCTTGTGGTCCTTGAGGTAGGCGTTGACGCCCTCGGAGTAGGCCTGGAGGAACTTCTGCGACTCCGGCGGCATGGCCGCGTACTCCTGCTCGGCCACCTTGCGCCAGCCCAGCGTGCGCAGAAACTTGTCGTTCTCCACCTGACCGGAGCCGAACATCTCGGACAGCCGGCCGGCGGTCATGTGCCGGCGTACGTCCATCTCCCAGAACCGGTCCTGGGCGTGTACGTAGCCCTGCCCCCGGAACAGGTCTTCGGACGTGTCGGCATACACCTGCGGGATGCCCTTGGCGTCGCGGACCACGTCCACCTTGCCGGTCAGCCCCGGAACCCGGACCGTGCCGGAGGCCTGCGGGAACGAGTCGCGCGACAACTGCCAGCCCCACCAGCCGAGTCCACCGATCGCGATGGCCAGCACCACGACCAGGACGATGGCCGTCAACCGGAAGCGGCGCCACGCCTTGGACGGCCCCTTGGGGGTCGTCGATCGTTCCTTGACCTTGGCGGTGGCACCGGGCGCGGGCGCCTCGGCCGGGGCTGCGGGCTCGGGATCGGCGACGGGCGTGGGCTCGGCCGCCGGCGCGGGCACCGGCGCGGACTCGACCCGCGGCGGCTCGCCGGCTCGCGGCGCGGGCGGCCCGGCGGGAGCGGGAACGGCCGCCGGAGCGGGCGGCTCCGCGTACGGCTCGGGCGGTGCGTAGGGCTCCTGGGCGGTGTACGGCTCCTGGGCGGCCGGGTAGGGCTCCTGGGCGTACGGCTGCTCCCGGGCGGCGTAGGACTCCTGTGGTGCGTACGGCTCTTGCGGCTGGTGCGGCGCGTACGGCTCGGGCTCGCCGTACGGTTCCGGTTCGTCGTACGGCTCGGACGCGGCTCGACGTTCACGCTCCGCGCGTTCGTCCGCGCGCCGCTGGGCCGCGACCGGATCCGCCGCGGCCCACTGCGATGTGGGCCACTCGCCCGTGGGCCAGTCGTCCCACCCGGGGGATGAGGCGTCCTGGCCACCGGGGGGCTGCTCCGGGTCGGGCGTCTTCGAGGGAGGCATCAAGGTCCTTATGCGGTCGGTGCGGCAAGGACACCTTAAAAGCCGAGCGTCGCCGGCATCACAGCCACGGGTACGAGACGGGACCCCTGTGGGGTATGGATCCTTCGCTTTGGTAAAATATTCGCCAGGCGTAGGTAATTCATCGCCGGTTCGCCGGCGCGGCAGGGCCCCCCTTCCCATGGCTCGCTGATTGCCTGCGCATCGCGGTGTCGCCGGCTTTGCCCGTCGTCGCCCTGCCTTCTTGTTCCGCACTCCGTGCGGCCGCCTGGGGGGTGGCCGGACCGACGACCGCCGGAGGTGACGCACGTGTCCGTGCCCGAGCTCAACCAGGTCCTGCTCCTGGGTGCCCTCGTCATGTTGTCCGCCGTGATAGCGGTGCGCCTGGCGACCAGGACCGGACTGCCGAGCCTGCTGCTCTACCTCGGACTCGGGACCCTGATCGGGGACGACGGCCTCGGCATAGGTTTCGACAACGCCGAGCTGACCCAGACGCTCGGCTACGCCGCGCTGATAGTAATCCTCGCCGAGGGCGGGATAGCGACCAGTTGGAAGGAGATCAGGCCGTCGGTGCCGGCGGCGGCGGTGTTGTCCACCGTGGGGGTGGGAGTGAGCGTCGCGATCACCGCGTTCGCCACCAGGATCGTGCTGGACGTGGACTGGTCGACCGCGATCCTGATGGGCGCGATCGTCTCCTCCACGGACGCCGCCGCGGTGTTCTCGGTACTGCGCAAGCTGCCGCTGCCGCATCGGCTGACCGGTCTGCTGGAGGCCGAATCCGGGTTCAACGACGCACCGGTGGTGATCCTGGTGGTCACGTTCGCCCACGTGGGTCACGTCGAACCGTGGTACGTGATCCTCGGCGAGATCGGCATGGAGCTGACCATCGGCGCGGTGGTCGGCCTCGCGGTGGGCAGGATCGGCGCGTACGGTCTGCGCCACGTCGCGCTGCCGGCGTCCGGCCTGTACCCGATCGCGGTGATGGCGCTGTGCGTGCTCGCCTACTCCGGCGGCGCGCTGGCCCACGGCAGCGGGTTCCTCGCGGTCTACCTGACCGCGCTGGTGCTGGGCAACTCGCAGCTCCCGCACGGTCCCGCGACGCGCGGCTTCGCCGAGGGGCTCGGCTGGATCGCCCAGATCGGGCTGTTCGTCCTGCTCGGACTCCTGGTCACCCCGCACGAGTTGGCCGGCGCGATCGTCCCGGCGCTGGTGATCGGCACCATCCTGCTGCTGGTCGCCCGACCGCTGTCGGTGATCGTCACCACGACGCCCTTCCGCATACCGTGGCGCGAGCAGTTGATCCTGTCCTGGGCGGGGTTGCGCGGAGCGGTGCCGATCGTGCTCGCGACCATCCCGATCGTCAAGAACGTCCCGGACGCCCAGCGGCTGTTCAACATCACCTTCGTACTGGTGGTCGTGTTCACCCTGGTGCAGGGACCGACGCTGCCGTGGATAGCGCGCAAGGCCGGCTTCGCGGGCGAGCAGGAGCCGACCGACCTGGGCGTGGAGTCCGCGCCGCTGGAGCGGCTCCAGGGTCACCTGTTGTCGGTCAGCGTGCCGCCGGGCTCGCGCATGCACGGCGTGGAGGTCGGCGAGCTGCGACTGCCGCGCGGCGCGGCGGTCACTCTGATCGTCCGCGACGACGAGAGCTTCGTGCCCGAGCAGACCACCGTGCTGCGGCGCGGTGACGACCTGCTCGTGGTGGCCACCGACACGGTGCGCGACGACGCGGAGGACCGACTGCGCGCGGTCAGCCGGGGCGGCAAGCTCGCGGGCTGGTTCGGGGTCAAGGGCGACACGTGAGGTACGATCGGTTGGTTGATTGATTGCCATCGGGGCGCCTCACGGCGCCTCGATCGCCGATCCCCTCCACACACCGACTCTGCCTGACGCAGGGCTGGCGTCAGGACCGCACGGCGGCCGAAGCACAGCTTCGGTATCTACCCCGGTGGACGCTTTCGAGGACAGCTCTCGGCGCACCGGGGTTTCCCATGTGCGTCACCAGGTGGCAGGAAGCGACATCCACGATGCCCACGCATCGGACCGCACGACGCGCCCACGAGGAGTGGTGCGCGTGATATCCACATACTCCTCGCTGCTGCGGACCCCGTCCGCCTGGCGTTTCCTGGTGCCCGCGCTGATCGCGCGGCTGCCCTACGCGATGCTCGGCCTGGGCATCGTGCTGTTGGTCAAGCACACGACCGGTTCGTACGGCACCGCCGGCGCGGTCTCCGCCGCGGCCGCCGTCGCGCTCGCCTTCGTCGGCCCGCAGACGGGTCGGCTCGCCGACCGCTTCGGCCAGGCCGCCGTGGTCGTTCCCGGGGCGGTGCTGCACGGCGCGGCGGTGGCCGCGCTGATCGTCGCCGCGCTCACCGACGCGCCGCTGTGGCTGTTGTTCGTCACCGCCGTGCTCTCCGGCGCGACCGTGCCGCAGATCGGCTCCATGGTGCGGGCCCGCTGGGCCGCGCATCTGGAGCGGTCGCCGCTGCTGCCGACCGCGTTCGCGTTCGAATCGGTCACCGACGAGTTCACCTTCGTGGTGGGCCCGGTGGTGGCCACCTTCCTGGCCACGGGTGTGCACCCGGCCGCCGGGCTGGTCGTCGAGGCCGCGCTGACCCTGATCGGGTCGCTGCTGTTCGCGCTGCAACGCGGCACCGCGCCCCGGCGGGTGGTCCGCACGGCCGACGACGCGCCGCGCGTGTCCGCGCTGCGGATCGGCGGCGTGCGGCTCCTGGTGGTGGCCTTCGTGTGCATCGGCGGGGTCTTCGGGACCGTGCAGGTCTCGGTCACCGCGTTCGCCGAGGAGTCCGGCGTGCCCGGGCTGGCAGGCGCGCTGTACGCGGTCTTCGCGGGCGGAAGTCTGATCGCCGGCGCGGTCTACGGCGCGATCGCCTGGCGACGGGCGGCGCACCGCCGAATGCTGGTGACGTTCGCGCTGCTGGCGCTGGGCACCGCGCCGCTGTGGGCGATCCCCACGGTGGGAATCATGGTGCCCGTCGCGTTGCTGTGTGGACTGGCGATCGCACCCACGCTGATCACCGGCTTCACCCTCGTCGACACGCTGGTCCCGGCCGAGGCCAAGACCGAGGCGTTCACGTGGCTGACCGGCGCGATCGGCCTGGGCCTCGCACTCGGTTCGACGTTCTCCGGAATGCTGACCGACGCGCGCGGCTCGGGCGCCGGATTCGCGCTCACCCTGGCGGCGGCCGGCATCGGCTTCCTGGTGGTGCTCACCGGGCAGCGACTGCTGCGGCCGAGCCCGGATGTGACACCCATTACACCGATGACCGCGACCGTGGTGGACGGATCTCCGGTGAATGCTGCACCATTGGCACTCGACAGGTGAGAGTGCCAGTACCCAGCTGACCTGTCTGTCGAAGGAGGACCAGACCGTGCCGACGTACCAGTACCAGTGCACCGCCTGTGGCGAGGGCCTTGAGGCCGTCCAGAAGTTCACGGACGACGCGCTGACCGAGTGCCCCGCCTGCCAGGGCAGGCTGCGCAAGGTCTTCTCGGCCGTGGGCGTCGTGTTCAAGGGCTCCGGCTTCTACCGCACCGACAGCCGCGGCTCGAGCACGTCCTCGACCCCGGCGGCGACCCCGGCGGCCGCGTCGTCGTCCTCCTCGTCCGACTCGGGCGGTTCCTCGTCCTCGTCCTCGTCTTCGTCCTCGGGTTCGTCGTCGTCCTCTTCGTCGTCGTCCTCGTCCGGCTCGTCCGGTACGACGTCGACGGCGGCCTGACCGATGACGACCGGCGTGCTGCCGGCGGGGGTGGCCCCGGCCGAGATCGGCGTGATCGGCGGCTCCGGGTTCTACGCGTTCCTGGACGACGTGGTCGAGGTGCGCGTGGACACGCCGTACGGCGCGCCCAGTGACGCGCTGTTCCTGGGCGAGGTGGCCGGCCGTCGGGTGGCCTTCCTGCCCCGGCACGGCCGCGACCACGCGATCCCGCCGCATCGGATCAACTACCGCGCCAACCTGTGGGCCCTGCGCGCCGTCGGGGTGACCCAGGTGCTCGCGCCGTGCGCGACCGGCGGCCTGCGCGCCGAGCTGGGCCCGGGCACACTCGTGGTCCCCGACCAGCTGATCGACCGCACCTCCGGTCGCACCCAGACGTTCTTCGACGGGCTCCCGCTCGCCGACGGCAGCCTCCCGCCGGTCGTGCACACCACGTTCGCCGACCCGTACTGCGCGGACGGCCGCGCGGTGGTCGCCGCCCAGGCACGCACGTCGGGCTGGGATCCGGTGGACGGCGGCACGCTCGTGGTGATCGATGGCCCGCGCTTCTCCACCCGCGCCGAATCCAAGTGGTACGCGGCTCAGGGCTGGTCGATCATCGGGATGACCGGACACCCCGAGGCCGTACTCGCCCGCGAACTCGGGTTGTGCTGCACCGCCGTCGCGCTGGTCACCGACCTGGACGCGGGCGTCGAGGCGGGCGAGGGGGTCACCCACGCCGAGGTGATGGAGGTCTTCGCGGCCAACGTCGACCGGTTGCGCACGCTGTTGTTCGACGTGGTCGCGGCGCTGCCGAAGACGCGTTCGTGCGCGTGTGGCACGGCGGAGGTCGAGCGACCCGCCTAGCGTGTCGGCCCGGCGTTTTGCCCTGGGGCGCGGTTGCGCGCGGCCCGCGTGGTGGCAGTGTCGAAACGTACGAAAGGCCGTCTCCCGGTTCGGGGGGCGGCCTTCGTGGTGTGTGGGGTCGCCGTGGCGGGGTGTGTCGCGCGCAGGCCAAGGCGGGTGGGGGTCGGGGCCGGGTCGTCACTCACACGAGTGGACCGGTTGTCCCCAGGGGCGGAGTTGTGCACAGGCGAGGAGACACCTCGGCCGGGGTGCGGCGGCGCGCGGCACGGTGGGAACGCGGCTCGGCCCTCGTTTCCCGCCCCGGTTCCGACGGGGGTCGGGCCGCACCGTCCGTGCCGTTTCGCGCTGCCCGCGCTGGAGGTGTGATGTCCGCTTCGGGATCGTTCGGGTCCTCGCCCGGTTCGACGTTCGGCCCGGCGTTCCGGGCGCCGCCGCCCCCGAGCGCCCGGACGCCGTGGCGGCGCGTGCTGGCCCGCCATCGCCGCGGCCTGGCCGCGCTGTCCGCCGCCGTCGCGGTGCTCGCGGTGATCGTGGCGGTCCGCCCGGCACCCGCGGCCACCACACCGATCGTGGTGGCCGCGCGCGATCTGGCCGCGGGAAGCACCCCCGGACCCGCCGACCTGACCCTGGTCGAGATGCCGACGGCCTTGCGTCCGGCGGGAGTTCTGCACACGGTGGGCCAGGCGGCCGGGGTCGCGCTGACCGGTCCGCTGCGCCGGGGCGAACCGGTGACCGACGTCCGGGTGGCCCGCTCCGGCGCCCCGCGCGACCCGGGCACGGTCGCCCTGCCCGCGCGCTTCGCGGACGCCGACGCGGTGGCCGTACTGCGCCCGGGCGACCGGATCGACGTGTTGGCCGCGCCGCTTGCCGACCACCCGGGACCCGCGCGCCTGATCGTGCCCGGCGCGCTCGTGGTGGCCCGGCCGGCATCGTCCGGCTCCTCGACGGGAGCCCTGCTGATCCTCGAAGTCCCCCGCCCCGTGGCCGCCGAACTCGCGGGCGTGGCGACCGGACCGGCGCTGACCTATACCATCCACAGACTCGCGAACGGCCCTGTTGCGACGGATCGCGAATGACAGCAGACTCGTGCGAGTTGTCCTGCTTCAGGGGGTATTCAGTGGTCACTACTGTTCCCGGTATTGATCATTGATCGGTTCGCCCCTTCGAGGCTTCGACCGATCAAGATCGATGGGAATCAAGCAGTGGGCGGCTTCAAGAAGTTCCTCATGCGCGGAAACGTCGTGGACCTGGCCGTGGCCGTGGTCATCGGCGCCGCGTTCACGGCGGTCGTGACCGCGTTCGTGAAGGGGATGATCAACCCGGTCGTGGGTGCCTTCGGCACCAAGAACCTGGACGGTTACACCACCTGCATCAAGGGCCCGTGCGGAGTCGACGCGAAGGGGCAGGCAACCGGCGTGCAACTGCTCTGGGGCTCGGTCCTCGGCGCGACGCTGACCTTCCTGATCACCGCGGCGGTCGTCTACTTCCTGCTCGTGCTGCCGCTGAACCACATGATGGAAAGGCGCAAGCGGGCCCTGGGCCACGCCGACGAGAAGGAACTCAGCGACACCGAACTCCTGGTCGAGATCCGCGATCTGCTCGCCGCGCGGCTCAACCCCGAGGCGGAAGCGAACCAACCGAACCACGGCGTCCCCGGCTCGCGCTCTTCACGCTCCGACCTCTGATCGGCCGACGGCACACACAGCACACACGCCCCGACTCGCACCCACACACCGGCGCGGGCGTCGGACGGCACCGGGCAGATGTACGTGAGACGGCGGGCCCGCACCTTCCTCGAAAGGTGCGGGCCCGCCGTCTCGTATCGCCGAGTCTCGTGTCGCCCAGTCTCGCGTCGCCTGTCGTCAGAGGTGATGCGGCGGCTTGTCGTCCAGGAATCGGCGCAGGTCCGCCGGGTCGGCGGCCGTGCGCGCGTCGCCCCATCCGGAGTCGGTCTCGTCCGAGCTCACGTCCGGGAGCAGGTCGTCCCAGCCGAACGCGTCCCGCCGCCTCGCTTCGCCCGGCCCACTCGTCGCGCGTACTTCCGCATCCGCATCCGCCATCGCACCAGTGTGCCGGCGCCCCGGCGGCACCCGCGTCACGCGGCTTCCAGCCCCTGGGCGGTGGCCAGCTCGCGCAGTTCGACGAGCGCCTGCTTCTCGATCTGCCGAATCCGCTCGCGGGTGAGGCCGAGCTGCTTGCCGACCTCGGTCAGCGTGTGCTCCTTGCCGTCCGCCATGCCGTAGCGCGCCCGCAGGATCGTGGCCGTACGGCCGTCGAGCCGACCCACCAGGTCCGCTATCTGTTCGCGCCGCAGCGTCGCCAGGGTGATGTCCTCCGGCGTCAACGGGTCGGTCTCCTGGACCAGTTCGCCCAGTTCGGTCTCGCCGTCGTCACCCACGGGGGTGTCCAGGCTGATCGGATCGCGCGCCCAGCCGATGACGTCCACGACACGCTCGGGGGTGGAGCCCACCGCTTCGGCGATCTCCGCCATCTCCGGATCGCGACCGTGGTCACGGGCGAACTCGCGCTGCACCCGCCGAATCTTGCTCAGTTCCTCGACCAGGTGCACGGGCAGCCGCACGGTGCGCGCCTGATCCGCCATCGCGCGGGTGATCGCCTGCCGAATCCACCACGTCGCGTAGGTGGAGAACTTGAAGCCCTTCGCGTAGTCGAACTTCTCGACCGCGCGGACCAGGCCCACATTGCCCTCCTGAACCAGGTCCAGGAACGGCATCCCGCTGCGCGGGTAGCGCCGTGCGACGGACACCACCAGACGCAGGTTGGCCTGGATGAACAGCTCCTTGGCCTGCGCGCCGCGTTCGATCAGGCGGTCCAGCTCGGCCTGCTCGACACCCTCGGGCACCGCGTCCTCGTCGATCAGCTTCTGTGCGTACAGCCCGGCCTCGATGTCCTTGGACATCTCGACCTCGCGCTCCGCGTCGAGCAGCTTCGTGCGGCTGATCTCGTCCAGGTACACACCGACCGTGTCGCGCTCGACGTCGGCAGCCTTCCGCGTGCGGGAAGCCGCCACTCGCTCGGCGCCCTGTCGGGCCACACCACGTGTAGTCGGCATGCTCTAGCCCTCGCTTTCATTCGCGTTCGTCAGTAATTCGAACGAACGAGAAGCCTGTGATATTCCGTCCGCAGATGTACTGTTGAAAGGTTGGCCGATAGCGGCCCCTGCGAGCGCCTGCCCGGCGTCGGGCGGCCCATGCGTACTGTGGGGGTGCCGCTTGGTGCCTACGATCCGCTCAACGGTCGACGAGGCCCGGATGTTCCTAAGGCACGCGCCCGGCCCTGCCCCGGCGATCCCAGGTCGACTCCGCGAGCCGGCATCGATTCGGCGGCGAATATCGGCTTATCCACTGTTATCCGACGCCATCGACGGACGCGCGCCCGTCGTCTACCGATGGGTTTCGGCCGGCCGTCAGTGCGTGTCCGGCGCGGGTTGCAGGTCGCGCGGGATCAGCCGCCAGGCCAGTCCGGCCGCGATCATCGCGACCACGCCGCCGGCCAGGAAGGTCGGCGTCATGGCGGACGTGAACGCCTCGCCGGCCCGGTCCAGGAGGCTTCCGGTGCCGAGCCGAGCCGCGACCACCGACGCCTCGCCGATCGACTCGCGCACCGCCGCCAGATCGGCCGGACCCAGGTCCAGATCGGCCAGGTCGGCCCGGTAGAGCGAGGACGCCAGGCTGCCCAGGATCGCGACGCCCAGCGCGGCGCCGAGTTCGTACGCGGTCTCGTCGATCGCCGCCGCGCCACCGGACTCGGCGGCCGGCGCCGAGGACATCAGCACCACGGACGCGACGGTGGCCAGGGTACCGACGCCGAATCCGACCACCGCGAGCGCGACGCCCACCAGCACGTAGTCCACGTCCCGGAAGTGCTGCCCGATCCACGGCAGCGCGAGCCCGACGCCCATCAGCGCCAGGCCGGACGCGAGCACGTTCCGGGGCGGGAAGCGATGCATCAGCGGGGGCACGAACATCGACGCGAGGATCAGCGCGATCGGCGCGGGCAGCAGGTGCAGCCCCGCGGAGACCGGGCTGTACCCCTGTACGTACTGGAACCACTGGCTGAGCAGGAACAACGCCGCCCCCAGCCCGAGCATGCCCAGGAAGATCGCCGTCGCGGCCATGGTGAACGCGCGATGGGTGAACAACCGGACCTGGAGCAGCGGGTTGGCCAGCCGCAGCTGGCGGCGCACGAACACGGTCAGGGCCACCGCGGCCACCACCATCAGGACCCACGCGACGGGATCGGCGACACCGGCCTTGCCGAGTTGCTTGATGCCGCCCGCGAGGGTGCCCATGCCGACGATCGACAGGCCGACCCCGGGCCAGTCCCACTTACCGGTGCGCGGCGAGCGCGACTCGGGCAGCAGCCACAGTCCGAATGCGATCACCGCGACCGCGATCGGCACGTTCAGCAGGAACGCCGACTGCCAGCCGTGCGACTCCACGAGCAGACCGCCGACGACCGGCCCCAGCGCCATGCCGCCGCCGAAGACCGCCGACCACACGGCGTACGCGAGGGCCCGCTCACGGGCGTCGGTGAACACCTGGCGCAGGATGGTCAGCGTGGACGGCATGATCGCCGCGCCGCCGACGCCGAGCAGCACCCGGGCCGCGATCACGTGCCATGCCTCGGTGGCCGCGACGGCGAGCAGCGAGGCCAGCGCGAAGATCGCGAAGCCGACCAGCAGCAGTCGCTTGCGCCCCCAGCGGTCGCCGAGCGCGCCGGCGGTGACCAGCAGGCCGGACAGCGCGAGCGCGTACGCGTCGATGATCCACAACTGCTCGACCGAATCGGGCCGCAGATCCGCGACCAGCGAGGGGAAGGCGACGTTCAGGATCGTCGCGTCCATCGCGATGATCAGCAGGCTCCCAGACAGGATCGCGAGCACGGCCCAGCGCGTCGGGTCGAGTTCGGGCGAAGGTGTGGTGGAGCCGGCCATGAAACATCCTCAATTCTTATGAGACATTAATGTCTCATCTCGGCGTCATGGTGTCTACCGCTCCCCTCCCGGGAGGACGACCTGGATGAACGACGCGCGATGGCGGAACCCGAGCCGCTCGTACACCTTCCGGGCCGGATTGCCCTCGGTGACCGCGAGCCCGATCGAGGGCAGCCCGTCGGCCGCCGCCAGTCCGAGCGTGTGCCGCAACAACCGGCCGCCCAGCCCGGCGTACCGCGGGTCCGGGTCGCGGAAGACCTCGCTGATCCACGGCCCGAGCAACTCGGCGTCGTTGACCAGGACGGCCGCGACCACCCGCTCCTCGTCGACCGCCACGGTGCTGAACCCGCACAGCGGCCCGAGCGTGCGGCCGTCGTACAGACCGTCCACATCCTGTGGATTCGGGTGCTCGGCGCGATCCGGGTGATCCGGCGGGTAGGCGGCGAGCCAGTTCTCGTACAGCGCCGAGGGCGGCACGGACACCGCCGGGCGCGCCTCGATGCCCGCCTCGGTCCACGCGGTGTCCCCCAGGTCCGGGCCGAGGTCGCGGGTGTACTGGTGCAGATGGCGGAACAGTCGGCCGCCGGCGGCGAGCAGCACCGCACCGATCTCCTCGCCGGTCGACACCACCCACCCGGGCAGCGCGGTCAGGATGGCGGGCGCGGCGAGCTCGGCCGGGAACCGGTGCAGGCGCAGATCCAGCGCGGCCGGGCGACCGGACCGGTTGCCCAGCCGGTAGTCGGCCACCAGCGATCCGTCCCGATCGAACACGGTCCCGCGGGTGCGAACACTCTCGTCTGTGGTCATGAGATTCATTCTTCGATGCGCGAGCAAGTGGATATCTCCTTGTCGGCGGCCTCGAACCCGACCTCGGACACGCGCCCCGACGACGGTCGCGAGCATGCGTCGCGCGCGAGCGCCGTACGCCGTGCCCATCCGCCCAGCATCACCCGACCCGGGAGTCCCCGCACGCCCGGGCACACCAGAACATGCGCGGAGAGTGAGCGCCCCCGAAACTGGCATACATGGACAAAATCTCGCTCCGGACGGCCACCCGGGAGCAACTCGCCTCGGCCCGCGCCACCTCGTCCGGCCGCAGCTCGGTCACCATGCTCGGCGGATCCCGACAACACCTGCGCCAAACCCTGATCGCCCTGACCACCGGCAACTCGCTGGCCCCCCACGAAAGCCCCGGCGAGGCCTCCCTGATCGTCCTCACCGGCCACGTCCGCCTGGCCACCGACGACGAGACCATCGAGGGCACCTCCGGCGACCTCCTCGTCATCCCCCAGGAACCCCACTCCCTCGAGGCCCTCGAGGACTCCGCCGTCGTCCTGACCGTCAACAAACCCTGACCCACGCCAAAGCCGCCGGCCACCCCCTCGACCGTTCCGCTACCCTGTCCTGCGGGACCTCACGGCCCCGAAGCCTCCATAGCTCAGGGGATAGAGCACCGCTCTCCTAAAGCGGGTGTCGCAGGTTCAAATCCTGCTGGGGGCACCTGGTCGAACAGGCGAGAAACCCCGGCTTCGGCCGGGGTTTCGGTGTTTTCCGGGTGGGTCAGGTGGTCGGGGACACCTCGGCGGTGCGGGCTCGGTCGTAGAGGGCGGCTATGTCGGGGCCGAAGTAGCTGCTGTAGGAGGTGAGGTCGTCGCCGCCCTCCTGGTAGCCGCCGATCACGCCGATCACCGTGCCGCGGCCGTTGGCGGGGTCGATCTCGGTGAGCATCGGGCCGCCGCTGGTGCCGTTGGGGAACCCCGCGCAGTCGAAGCGCAGTTGGGTGTCGGAGTAGGCCGACGTGGTGTTCTGGCACCCGATCGGCTGGTCCTCGTCGTCCGGGTAGCCGATCAGGCGGGCCGGGCGGGCGGGAGCGGAATCGAAGTCGACCTGCTCGGCGCCGGTGATCGTCTCGATCCGGTCGTCGGTACCCGGGCGGCGCACCTGGAGGAAGGCCACGTCGTAGTCCGGGTCCCGGTCGGCGACCCAGCGCGGGTCCACGTCGATCCGGGAGAGCACCCACGCGCCGTACGGCATCACGCCGTCGTGATAGCCGGGCGCGAACGCGATGTCGGAGGCGAAGGCGTCGCCGAACACGCAGTGCGCGGCGGTGACCACCAGGTTCCGGTTCGGGGACCGCACCACGCTCGCCGTGCAGAAGTGTTCCGGATCCTCCCCTTCCGCCACGTGCAGCAGCGCGCCGATCGCCGGGGTCGCCGCGATCGGGGCGGCCACCAGCGGATCGGAGGCCGGCAGCGGCTCGACCTGCGACGAGGACTCCGTGGGCACGGGCGACGACGACAGCTCGGAGGACGGACCGGCGGGCGCCGCGCCGAGCAGGCTCGCCGCGATCCGGTCGCCCTCGGCCGGGTCCGGGAGGTGGTACCCGCGGGAGGCGTCGCCGGTACCGCGCGACCTGGGATGGCCCGAGATGCGTCCGGTCGACGCGAGGCCGGCCACCACCAGGACCGCGGCCACGCAGAAGAGCGCGCCGATCACCACTCGACGCCTGTGCGGGGTCGCCTCGACATCCGACGTTCGTCGTGACACTCGACCACCATTTTTCTCAGCGGGATACGGCCTCGGCCTGTGGACGCTACCGGCCGGATGGATACCCCGGTGGGGACGAATCAGGCCGATACCCGCACGGTCACGAAGTCGTGACGAAGGGTTCCTTCGACCGTCGCCCCAACGAGTGGGAGGAGGGCGACGGTCGCAGGAATCCCCCGCTGTGCGTCGGCTCGGCGCCGTCTCTCCAAACGCGCCCGGCCGGCCCTGCGACCGTATCCCGAAGATCCACGGCCTCGGCACCCCGATATGGGTGATTTATGAATGCCTTAAGAATCTGTGCGCGGAAGGTGTGCGCACGCATCGTTCCGGGTCACCGGGTGCGCCCGGAGCACTCGGACGCGGGCGGCCCGATCATGCCCTCGTGCGCCGCGCCCGGCACTGCCACAATTTCCTTGTTCCACGAAAGGTTCCACGAAGGGTTCCACGAGGGGGACCCGCGCGGGGGTTTCGCGCGGGCGACGGCGGGCCGGAGAGGGCGGGGTACCGATGGCGGGTTCCGAGGACTCGTGGTGGACGGTGCGCGCCCGGTTGCGGCTGATCTGGGTGCCGTGCGCGGCAGTGATGCTCGCCACCGTCGCGGCGCTCGTGGTGGGTCTGACGCTGGACGGGGACGCGCGCTCGCGCGGGCTGCTCCTGGTGCTCGGCGGTGATCTGCTGCTCGTGGTCGGGCTGACCGTGCTGATCGAGGCCGCGCTGCGGCGCACCGTCGAGCGGCCGCTCACCCGGCTGGCCGATCCGAACGCGCAGCCGGCGCGCGCCGCGCGCTACGACAGCCGCGAGTTCGATCTGATCGCCGCCACCATGGCGGAGCTGCACGCGCGGGCCCGCACCGCGGAGCAGGAGGCCCGCCGCACGCAGGCCGAGATCGCCCGGCTGACCGAGTCGGTCGCGGAACGGGACCGGGCGCTGGAGACCGAGCGCGAGCAGACCCGGGATCTGGTCCACGCCGGGGAGGAACTGCGGGCCCTGGTCGAGGAGCACGCCCGGCGGGCCCGGCTCGCCCGGGCGGACCTGGATCGGTTCGCGCACGCCGCGACGCACGACATGCAGGATCCGCTGCGCCGGATCGTCTCGTTCGGCCGGATGCTCCAGGAGCGCTATCAGGACGTGCTCGATCGGCGCGGCCGGCAATACATCGACTTCACCATCGACAACGCCCGCCGACTCCAGGTGCTCATCGACGAGATGGTCACCCTCACCGAAGTGGGCCGCTCGCGCGCGGAAAGTGCCCGGGTCGACCTGGGCGACCTGGTCCGGCAGACCTGGCTGGACATGGCGGACCGGGTGGAGGACACCGGCGCCGAGTTGGCGTACGACGAACTGCCGGTGGTGGACGCGGATCCCGCGCTGTTGGCCACGCTGGTCCAGCATCTGCTGGGCAACGCGGTGAAGTTCCAGCGCCCCTACGAGCCGCCACGGGTGCGGATCGCCGCCGAGCCGGTGTCCGACGGATGGCGGATCACCGTGACCGACAACGGGATCGGCATCCCCACCGAGGCGGCGGAACGGGTGTTCGCGGCCTTTCAGCGGCTGCACCCGCGCGAGACGTACACCGGCAGCGGCATCGGACTCGCGATGGCCAAGCGAATCGTCGAACAACACGGCGGCCGGATCGCCGTGGACACCGGGTACACCGACGGGACCCGGATCGAGTTCACCCTGCCGGACCGCGCCGCCGAACCGGACGAGCCGAAAGCGGCAGCGGACACCGAACTCGCCGACGCCGAAAAGCCGGTGGACCCGGCCGGCCCCGCCGACCCGGCCGCCGAGGACCCCTCGGCGGACCTCTCCCGGAACCTCCCGCGGGACCTCCGGCAGGACCTCCCACCGGACCTCCCGGAGGACCTCGAACCGGTTACACCCGTTCGCTTCAGCGATCCGTCGAACCACGAGCCGCTCGCGTACGTTTCCGTTGCATCGGCGCCGCACGATCGGCCGGCGCCGGGACCGACGACGGAGGCACCCCATGCGAACGAGCGACCCGAGCACCGAGCCGGCAAGCGTCGAGCCGACGGGCATCGAGCCGACGAGTAGGGCCGAGCCCACCCGCCGGATCCTGGTCTGCGGCGCCCTCGTCGCCGCCGCCGGAGCGACCCTGGTGGCCTGCGGTGGCGACGACGACGGTGGTGATGACGACACGAAGAACACCGCCCCCGCCGGCGACAAGACGCTCGGTGCGGCCGCCGACGTGCCGGTCGGCGGCGGCAAGATCTACGACGACGCCAAGGTCGTGGTCACCCAGCCCACCGCCGGCGACTTCAAGGCGTTCACCGCGGTGTGTACGCACCAGCAGTGCCTGGTCGCCAACGTCGCGGCCGGCAAGATCAACTGCACGTGCCACGGCAGCAGTTTCGACGCCTCCACGGGCGCGGTCCTCGGCGGCCCGGCCCCTCGCCCGCTCGCCGCGAAGCCGATCGCGGTGAACAACGGCCAGATCGTGCTGAAGCCGGCGTAACGACCCACCACCCGCGCAACAGCCCGGCCCGGCCCCGGCCCGGTCGCCCGCGCGGCTATGGTTTCCGCTCCCGCTTCGTGATTGCGTACCCGAGCCCGCCCCGGCCCAGGACGCGATCCGGAGGATCTGCCCATGACGACGACGCCGACCCCGCGACCGAGGCTCGACCTGCTCGACGGCGACTGGTACGCGAACGGCCCCTACGCGGACTACGCGTGGTTCCGCGAGCACGAACCCGTCGCGTGGGACGCGGGCAACGAATTGTGGGGCGTCTTCCGGCACGCGGATCTCAAGGATGTCGAGGCGCGCAGCGAGCACTTCGTCAACTCCGACCGGAACAAGGGGGGTTACCGCCCGAACCTGCCCGCCGACCCGGCGATCATCGGCCTGGACAACCCGCTGCACAACAAACGGCGCAAGCTGGTGAGCAAGTGGTTCACCCCGCGTGGCGTGCGCGAGTGGGAGGCGCACGTGCGCGAGACGTGCGTGGAGCTGCTGGACGCCGCCGTGGCCAAGGGCACCGTCGAGGTGGTCGGCGACCTGGCGTCCGTACTGCCCGCGAAGATGATCGGGCGGCTGCTCGGGTTTCCCGACCGGGACTGGCCGCTGTTGCGGGACTGGTCCGAGCGCACCATCGCGCTCGGCGGCGGACCGCGCTACCTGACCGAGGACGGCCGGGCCGCGGCGGGCGAGTTCATCCGGTCGGCGCTGGGACTGTACGAGACGAAGAAGACCTGCCCGGCGGACGACGTGATGTCGGTGTGGACCACGGCGCGGATCGACGGCGAGCCGGTGGGCCCGGGCGATGTGGCGAGCGACTGCCTGCTGCTGCTGGACGGCGGCGCGGAGACCACCCGCACGGTGATCGCCCGTACCTTCCTGTACCTGATCGAGCACCCGGAGCAGTGGGACCTGCTGCGCGCGGGCGCGGACCTCGCGGTGGCCACGGAGGAGTTCATCCGGTACACCACTCCGATCCACAACATGTGCCGGGTCGCCGTCGGGGACCAGCGCATCGGTGACACGGTGATCCCGGACGGACACCAGGTGGTGCTCATGTACGGCTCGGCCAATCGCGACCCGGCGGTGTTCGCCGAACCCGAGCGGTTCGACGTGACGCGCACGCCCAACGACCACATCACCTTCGGCTTCGGCACCCACTTCTGCCTGGGCGCGCCGTTGGCCCGGTTGGAGATCCGGGTCTTCTTCGAGGAACTGCTCGCCCGGGTCCGCGAGCTGCGCCCGGTGCCCGGCAGCGCGGTGGTCCAGATGCCGAACGCGTTCGTGTACGGGATCCGCGAGGCACATGTGGAGCTGATCGGCTGAGCCGGACCGGCGGGCGGCTCCCGTCCGGGGCTTCCCGCCGGCGGCGACCGGCGCCTGTCCGGCTGATCTTCGGCCGCGTCGATCCGGTATTTCCGGGAAGAGGGATAAAGAGGAGTTATTCCACAAAACGGATACCGGGAGGCGGCCATGCCAGGCTTGGACGAGGGATTGCCGGTCGATCATCGGCTCGGGCAGGTCTACCGCTACGGCGGCGGGTTCATGGGAATCGTGCTGATCACGTTCGGTGTCCTGGGGTTCACCAACAACGTCGGTTTCTTCTCCACCACCGGGCGCGAGGTCGCTGGCATGTCGACCAACGGTGCGCTGAGCCTGATCTCGGTCGTGGTCGGCGCGATCCTGATCGTCGGCGCGATCATCGGCGGCAACACCGCCTCGACCGTGAACATCGTGGTGGGCGCGCTGTTCGTGATCAGCGGGTTCGTCAATCTGGGCCTGATGGGCACTCCGGACATCAACTACCTGTCCTTCAAGATGCCGAACGTGATCTTCAGCTTCGTGGTCGGTCTGCTGGTGATGACATTCGGCCTGTACGGGCGGGTCAGCGGCCATCTGCCCCACGACAACCCGTACTGGCGCTCGCGGCACCCGCAGGAAGCGGCCCGTGAGGACGCCTTCCGCAGCCGGGCCTCGGTGCTCTCCCGCGACGGGGCATCCTCGCTCGGCGGCGACCCGTCCCGACACGGCATCGCCGGCAGCCACTGACACCGCGAACGCATCGGCGCCGGACCGGCGCAGAAGCCGGTCCGGCGCCGATGCGCGCCGTGCGTCGCCCGGGACTCAGTGCCCCGCGCCGCCCTCCGCGCCCGGCGGCCGTTCCCACCGCGGCATCAGGAACGCGAGCCCCCACCCCGCGGCCAGCGCGAGCGCGCTGCCCACGAGGCCGATCGTGAACGCGTCGTCGAACACCGCGCGCACCGCGTCCGCTCCGTGCGCGGCAGCCACGTTGTCCTCCACGTGGCCGAAGAACAGCGTGCCGAACAGCGCCACCCCCAGCGCGCCCGCGAGTTGCTGGACCGCGTTGAGCACTCCCGACGCCGAGCCGATCTCGTGGTCGCCGACCCCGGCGAGCGCGATCCCGAAGAAGGGCGCCATCAGCAGACCGAAGCCGAAGCCCGTGACCGTGGTCGCCGGCAGCAGGACCCAGGCGTCCACCGGCCCGTCGTGCAGCGCGAGGGTGGCACCGATGCCGATCACCCCGACCAGGCCGACCAGCAGGCCGGCGTGCAGGACCCGGCGGCCGTACTTGGCGGCGAGCACCGCGCCGGCCAGACCTGCGCCGACGGTCGAGCCCAGCGACCACGGGATCAGCGCGAGCGCCGCGTGCGTCGCGCTCCAGCCCAGGCCGACCTGGAGGTAGACGCCGAGCAGGAGCATCAGGCCGATCATCGAGCCGAACATCATCAGGCCGACCGCGAGGGCGCCGGTGAACGCGCGGTTGCGGAACAGGCTGATCTCCACGAGCGCGTCGCGGCCCGCACGACCGGTCCGCACCTCGTACCAGGCGAACAGCGCCAGCACCGGCAGTGAGCCGGCCATGCACACGAACGTCCAGCCGGGCCAGCCCTGTTCGCGGCCCTGGACCAGCGGGTAGACGAGCAGCACCAGTGCGGTGGTGACCAGGACCATGCCGACCACGTCCAGGCCGGGCCGGCGCGTGCCGGCCGCCGGGGTGGTGGGTCGGGGCACCACGGTGGAGCCGGCGAAGAAGGCGAACAGACCCAGCGGCACGTTCAACAGGAAGACCGCGCGCCAGCCCAGGCCGAACAGGTCGGCGTCCATCACCACGCCGCCCAGGATCGGGCCGAGCACCGCGGCCAGGCCCATCGCCGGGCCGAACACCGCGAACGCCGCGCCGATCTCGCGCTCATCGAACATCTCCCGGATCAGTCCGATCGCCTGCGGCACCATCATCGCGGCGGCCAGACCCTGCAAGCCGCGCGCGACGATCAGCATCTCCGGTGATTGAGCCAGGCCGCACAGCGCCGAGGTGACGGTGAAGGCGAGCACCCCGCCGAGGAACATCCGGCGCCGGCCGAGGATGTCGCCGAGTCGGGCGCCGGTGATCAGGAACATCGCGAACGCCAGCGTGTACGCGGCCGAGAACCACTGGAGGTGGGTCGAGGTGCCGCCGAGGGATTCCCGGATGCCGGGCCCCGCCACCTGGACGATGGTGGCGTCCAGCAGGTCCATGATGTCGGCGCCCATGACCACCGCGAGGCCGATCCACCGGAGCGGGTAGGACGGCCGCTCCGCCGGCTCGGCCGCGACCGGCGCCGCCCTGGTGATGTCGGTTTCCATCGTCTCCCCCTCTAAATGCGAACGCCGTTCGTGCTTCGAACGCCGTTATCTCTTCGAACACTGTTTTAGTCACGAACAGCGTTCGCGTCAAGTACAGTGTTCGTAAAGCTGAGCGATCGGTGTGGGGTTGATCGAGGAGGTGGCGCCGTGTCCGAGGTTCCCGAAGTACCCATGCCGCCCTGGCGCACGTCGCCCAGGAGTCGGGCGGCGCGCAAGCCGACCCTGAGCCAGGAGGCGATCGTCACCGCCGCCCTGGAGATCATCGACGCGGAGGGCATGGACGCGTTGAGCATGCGCCGGATCGCCCAACGCTTCGACACCGGCGCGGCGTCGCTGTACGCCTATGTGGCCAACAAGGACGAGCTCGTCGAGCTCGTGGTGGACCGGGTCAACGGGGAGGTCCGGATCCCGGTCGCGGATCCCGAGCGCTGGCGCGAGCAACTGCGCGAGGCGATGTTCGCGATCCGCGACGTGTACGCCTCACACCGAGATCTCGGCCGCGCCCTGATCGGCGCGGTGCCGATGGGACCCAACTCGCTCGACTCCTCCGAGCGCCTGCTGGCCATCCTGCGCGCGGGCGGACTGTCCAAGAAGGTCAGCGCGTTCGCGGCCGACCTGCTGTCGATGTACACCGTGATGTCCGGCCTGGAGATGGGCGGCCAGGGCACCATGCACGGGTCGACCGACGCCGAGCGCGACGCCTACTACCGGCGGATCCACGACTACTTCACGTCGCTCCCGGCCTCGCGCTTCCCCACGCTGATGTCGATGTCCGACGCGTTGACCTCCGGCGACGGCGACGAGCGCTTCGCGTTCGGCATCGACGTGTTGCTGCTCGGCATGGTCGCGTACTCCGAACGGGAGTCCTGACCCGGCGTCAACAGCCCGGCCAGGACCGGGAGCAGCGCGCAGATCGTGTACGCGCCGGCATAGCCGCCCGGGCCGCCGATGATCATCCCGAACAGCGGTGGTCCGGCGGCGGCGGTCAGGTTCTGGCCGGTGTTCTGGATGCCCATCACCCGACCCGCCCACGCGCCGCCCGCGATCTCGGCGACCGCCGTGAACGCCAGCCCGTTCCAGCTCACCGTGGCCACCGAGGCGAGCAGTAGGAAGCCGATCGCGACCGGTCCGCCGATCACCGAGGTCAGCGCGAGCGCGCCCACCACCACGGCGTTGACCGCGCACAACGTCCGCATCGGCCGCAGCCGGGAGCCGACCAGGTCCGACCAGCGGCCGACCGCGATCCGGGTGCCCGCGGCGACCAGTTGCACGGCCGCGAGCAGGCGCCCGGCGGTGGTCGCGGTCCAGCCGTGCTCGGAGACCAGGTAGTCCGACGCGAAGGACACCACCACGAACTGGGGCACCACCAGCAGCGCGCTCGCCGCGTGTATCCGGTACAGGATCGGCGAGTCGTACGGGGAGGCGGGCCTGCTCGCACCGGCCGGCGTCTCGGGTCGGGCCGGGTCGCGCACGATTACCGCGACCAGCGCCGCACCCAGCACACACAACACGGCCGGGAAGACCAGGGCGGCCCGAAAGCCCGCGTGGGTACCGATCGGCGGCAGCACCAGGGCGCCGGCCACCATGCCCAGTGGTTGCGCCATCTGCCGCATGCCCATCGCCAGTCCGCGCTGCTCGGGAGCGAACCAGCCCAGCACGACTCGCCCGCTGGCCGCGTTGACCGCCGCCGAGCACGCGCCGGCGACCGCGAGCCAGCCGGCCAACCACACCGCGCCGTCGCCGGCCAGGGCCACCACGATCGCGACTCCGGCCAGCGCCAGACCCACCGCCATCACCCGGCGCTCGCCCCAGCGATCGGCCGCGGCGCCCCACAGCACCAGGGTCAGCAACAGGCCGAAGGTCGGGCACGCCACGACCGTGCCGGCCTGCGCGAGCGACATGCCCTCGTCCTCGCGGAGCACCGGGACGAGGTAGGCGAGGCCGTACAGGAACACGCAACTCGCCAGTTGTGCGCACATTCCGATGGCCAGCATCAGCCAGCGCCGACTCTCCCCCATCGCGCCACCTCCACGTCGATATCAGTGCACCATACAAGCTTTCTCAGAGCTTGAGACGAGAATCTTGAACTCTGAGACATGCTGGATGGAGCAGCATGGGAACAGGGACCTCAGCACGGTTCATCGCTCTCGGGAGGCCGCATGTTCGACGTCGAGGAATACAAGGTCGGACCGCGCAACGCGATCACCGACGTGGCCGGACTGCGGGTCGGACACGCCGCCTACACCGATGCCGGCGCGATGACCGGCACCACCGTCCTGCTCGGCCCGGTCGGCGGGTTCGTGGCCGGGGTGGACGTCCGCGGCGGCGCGCCGGGCACCCGCGAGTTGGACGCGCTCGACCCGCGCAACCTGGTGCCCCGGATCGAGGCGATCGTGCTCAGCGGCGGCAGCGCGTTCGGCCTGGACGCGGCGGGCGGCGTGGTGGCCTGGCTGGCCGAGCGCGGTCGCGGGTTCCCGGTCGGCACGGAGCCGCATCAGGTGGTGCCGGTGGTGCCGGCCGCGTCGTTGTTCGACCTCGGACGCGGTGGCGACTGGGCCCGGCGGCCGGACGCGGCGCTGGGCCGGGCGGCGATCGCGGCGGCCGACGCCGAGCCGGAGCACGCGCCGGTGCCGATGGGCAGTGTGGGCGCGGGCACCGGCGCGATGGTCGGCGGACTGCGCGGCGGGGTCGGCACCGCAAGCGTGGTGCTGCCCGGCGGGGTCACCGTCGCCGCGCTCGCGGTGGTCAACGCGGCGGGCTCGGCGGTGGACCCGACCGGCGGGCTGCCGTACGCGGTCGGCCTCGGCCTGCCCGGCGAGTTTCCGCTCGCCCCGCCCGAACACGCCGAACACGCCGCCGCGTTGGACCGCGCTGCGGCGTCGGCCAAGTTGCCGCCCTCGCTCAACACCACGATCGGGATCGTGGCCACCGACGCGGTGCTGACCAGGTCGCAGGCGCACAAGGTCGCGGGCGTCGCGCACGACGGGCTGGCCCGGGCGATCCGACCGGTGCACACGCTCTACGACGGCGACACCGTCTTCGCGGTGTCCACGGCCCTGGTGCCGCTGCCCACGCCCGATCCGACCACGCCGTACGGGGTGAACGCGGAGGCCGCCGCGCTGACCGTGATCCACGCGGCGGCGGCGGACGTATTCGCCCGGGCCGTGCTGCACGGCGTACTGGCCGCGAAACGCGGCGGCGAGATCCCGGCTTACCGGGATCTTTATCCGAATTCCAGCTCCGCGTACGGGCGGTGACGTTCTCGATCTTCGTTTCGGAATGTCGCAAACCCGCCTGAGAACCGCCGGCCCGGCTGCCCTATCATCGGCGATTCGACGATGACATTCCCCGCTTCCGAAGGGGCCTGGACTAACGGAGCGGTTTGCCGGCATGGGACACGTAGATCATTTCGCGTACGGAGCTGTGACCCCGGGCATCGCCTATCTCATGTCGTGTGTCGGATCGGCTCTGGGGCTGCTCTGTACGACACGGGCGCGCGCGGTGCGCGGTTGGGTTCGGGCACGTTGGTTGGTACTGGGCGCGGTGTCGATCGGCGGCACCGGAATCTGGGTCATGCATTTCATCGGCATGCTCGGATTCTCCGTGCGCGAGACACCGATTCGATACGACGTGACCAAGACGATGACATCGCTCGTGCTCGCGGTGGTGGTGGTCGGCATCGGCATGGCGGTCGCCGGTCGGCGCGACGCGGGCGCGGTGGGACTGGTCCTCGGCGGGGTGATCACCGGTGGCGGCGTGGCGAGCATGCACTACATGGGCATGGCCGCGATGAGCCTGGACGGTTCGGTCGAATACGACTCGTTCCGGGTCGGCCTGTCGATCGTGATCGCGGTGGTCGCGGCCACCGCCGCGCTGTGGGCCGCGTTGAACGTGAGCGGATTCGCGGCGACCGGGGGCGCCGCGTTGATCATGGGCCTGGCGGTCAGCGGAATGCATTACACGGGCATGTCCGCGATGAGTGTGCGCACCGAGGGCAGGCACGGCATGGCACACGGCGTGGAAGCCTCCCAATTCCTCGCGCCGTTGATCACCGGAATCAGCCTTTTCACGGTGATCACGTTGTTCGTCGTCGCGCTGTCGCCGTCCGCCGACGAGATCAAGGAAGAGGCGGAACTCGACGCCCGATTGGCCCGCCTGGAGGACAACCGGATCGGTGCGACATCGGCCGCGAGTCGGGTCGGCCGACGGGCGTCGCGCCGGCACGGGGCGGAAAGGGATCCGCGGGACTACTTCCACTCCGGACGCTGATCTTCGGACGCGATCCTCGGACGCCGATCCGGAGCGGCCCGTCGGCACGAGGAAACCGGGGACGGGAATCCGGAAGCCGGAATTCCGGAACGGGGAAGTCGAACCCGAACCGGGAAAGCCGAACGAGGAAGCCGGAATATGGAATTCCGGTTTCCTCGTTCGGTGCCGTCCGCGTCTTTGCCTCCGCCCGGGCACCGGCTCGACGACCACGCGGGGACGAGTGCCCGTGACTCGGCGGGAAGCCGTCCTTGCCCCAGAGCATGCGCCGGGGGATCCGTGCGCTATTGCGTCGGTTCGAGGACCGGGCCGAGTGCGGCGATCGCGTCGAACGGTCGTTCCTGTCGCTCCCGACGCCGCGCCGCGAATCTGCCCCACAACCCGGGTCCGCGGTCCTCGTCGTCCCCGCGCGCCCGCTTGCGGGCCGTACCCATCTCGCTCAGCGCCCGGCCCTCGCCGAGGCGGTCGCCGACCTGCCCGAACAGGGTCGCGGCCTGCTCGTGCGCGCCGACCGCCTCGTCGAACCGCCGCAACTGCTGGAGCGCGGCCCCGAAGCTGTTCAGCGCCTGGCCCTCGCGGTGCCGGTCGCCGAGCTTCTCGAACAGGGTCGCGGCCCGCTCGTGCGCGTCGGCCGCCTCGTCGAACCGCCGCACCTGGTGCAACGCGCCTCCGAGGCAGTCCAGTGCCTGGCCTTGTCGGTGCAGGTCGTCGAGTTCGGTGAACAGGGTGGCGGCCTGCCGATGCGCCTCGATGGCGTCCTCGAACCGCCGCACCTCCTGAAGGGCAAACCCGAAGTTGTTCAGGGCCTGGCCCTCACGGTGGTGGTCGTCGAGTTCGGTGAACAGGGCCGCGGCCTGCCGATGCGCCTCGATGGCCTCGTCGAACCGCCGCACCTCCTGAAGGGCGATGCCCAGGTTGTTCAGGGCCTGGGCCTCGCGGTGGTGGTCGTCGAGTTCGGTGAACAGGGCCGCGGCCTGCCGATGCGCCTCGATGGCCTCGTCGAACCGCCGCACCTCCTGGAGAGCGGTGCCGAGGTTGTTGAGGACCTGGGCCTCGCGGTGCCGGTCGTCGAGATCGGCGAACAGGGCCGCGGCCCGTCGATGGGCGTCGATGGCTTCGTCGAACTTCCCCACCTGTTGGAAAGCGGTACCCAGATTGCCCAGCGCCTGGGCTTCGCCGTGGTGGTCGGTTTGCTCACGGCAGTTGACGAGGTCTTCCTGGTGGGCGTCGATGGCCTCGTCGAACCGCCGCACGTGCTGGAGGGCGGTGCCGAGGTTGTTCAACGTCCGCCCCTCGCCGTTGCGGTCGCCGAGTTCGCGGCAGATGACGAGGTCTTGCTGGTGACTCATGATCTCTCCCGACGCGTCGCGGACTTCCATCCCGACCGCCCTTCCCCACGACGGTGGGCGACAGCGTGGTCCGGGCGGTATCCCTACACATGGACACCTTCAGTAACACGTGTCTCACGGAGCGTGGCAACCGCACCGACGGCTGGAGGCCCAACCGAGTGGCGGATTCAACTACATGGCCGATATGTCCGATATGTCCGATTCTTCCCGCCACATACCTCCGATGCCCGACCGGGCCGCCGCCGGACGTCACACCGGCATCGCATCGGCAACGCACTGCCGTGGAGGCACCGCACCGGCAGCGCGTCGAGGTCGCGTCGTGCGACGCCGCACCACGCCGCGCCCGCCGAAGCCGCCCGGTTCGCGACCGCACTCGAGGAGCGATGACCCCGGCCGTGCGCGAGCGAGACGCTTGATTGCGTCAATGATTTGACGCAGACTCGCACGACGTCTCAACCAGCGCCAACGCGTCGGCGCACGTCGGCGCGTGGTCAGGAGGAATCCGATGCCGATCCCCGTGCCCCTGGACGAATATCCGGTCCACCAGGTCCCGCTGTTCCACAGCGAGGTCGGCTCGACCGACCGGAACTTCTACGACCGCTGCATCATGCACGCCTACGACCGCGCGGGCGGCGTCCAGATCGCGACCGGCCTGGGGGTCTATCCGAACCTGGGCGTGATCGACGCGTACGTGGTGATCCGCAAGGACGGCCGCCAGCACGCGGTGCGGATGTCCGGCGCGCTCGGCCCGGATCGGCTCGAGCAGGAGGTCGGGCCGTACCGGATCGAGGTCCTGGAGCCGCTGGCCAGCGTGCGCGTGGTGTGCGACGCGCCGGACCAGGGCATCTCGATCGACCTCACCTTCACCTCACCGTTCGCGCCTCTGCCGGAACCTCGACACGTGCAGCGCAGCGACTTCAAGCCACTCCTGGACGCCTCGCGCTTCGTGCAGATCGGCGACTGGACCGGCACGGTGACCCTGGACGGCGAGGAGATCGCGGTCACCCCGCAGACCTGGTCCGGCTCGCGCGACCGCTCGTGGGGCATCCGCCCGTCGGGCGAGGCGCCGCCGGCCGGGCGGCCCGCGCAGACCGCCGGGTTCTGGTGGAACTGGATCCCCATCCACCTCGGCGACCAGGCGCTCATGATCATCGCGCAGGAGTCGGCCGAGGGGCACCGCTTCCTGACCGAGGCGATCCGGATCTTCCCGATCGCCGACGGGAAGGCGCCCGAGCAACTCGGCTGGCCCGAGTTCGACGTGCGCTACACGTCCGGCACCCGGATACCCGAGGGTGCCGCGATCCACCTGACCGACCGCAAGCGCAACGCGCTCACGCTGCACCTGGACAACCACGGGTACATCGCGCTCAACGTCGGCGCGGGCTACGGCGGCGACCCGGACTGGGGCCACGGCCAGTGGAAGGGCGAGGACTACCTCGACGGCGCGGTGTACGAGCAGCAGGATCCCGAGGTGGCCAAGCGCATCCCGTTCAGCGTGATCGACCACGTCGCCTCCGCCCGACTCACCGGCCCCGACGGGGCGTTGCTCGCCGAGGGTGTGGGCATCTTCGAGCACGGCACCTTCGGTCGGCACGACCCATCGGGCTTCACCGGGTGGGACTCGGTCGCCCCGTAGGCGAACCGCCGGCGTCGGGCACCTCCACACGTGTTGAGACCCGACGCCGGCGAGCCGGCAAATTTTACCGACATCTCGCCGCCGACACACGCAAAACACTCAAGTTGCGGAAATACCGAGACAGTTCGCGATATCCATAGGCGCGGGACCGGTGTCACTCACTCCCGTGACCCGCCGACCGCCGGGCCGTGCACGCGAGTCCTCCCGCGCGCCCGGCCCGGCAGGTCTCGGCCGGATCGAAGTCGCCGCCGGATCCGAGTCGCCGCGGCGGGCTCAGTCGTCGGCGAGGAACGCGGTCAGCCGCTCGGTCGTCTCGATCCACTCCTCGACCAGGGACAGCACGACCTCCTGCGTCGGCCGCACCCGGTCGAGCATGCCCACGACCTGGCCCACCGGCCAGCCGTTGAGCTCCTTGTTCTTGGTCCGGGTGAAGCGCCGGGACGCCGCGTTGAAGATGATGCCCTGGAGCGGCATCGGCAGCGGGTCGGGATTCGCCGGGTCCTCCCACGCCTCGGTCCACGCGCTCTTGAGTTGGCGGGCCGGCTTGCCGGTCATCGCCCGCGAGCGCACGGTGTCGGTGGACTTGGCCTCCAGCAGGTTCTGTACGGCCACCTCGTGGGTGTCCGCCTCGGCGACGGTGAGCCACAGACTCCCCGTCCATACCCCCTGCGCGCCGAGCGCCAGGGCGGCGGCCATCTGCCGACCACCGCCGATGCCACCGGCCGCGAGCACCGGGACGTCCGGGCCGACCGTGTCCACTACCTGCGGGATGAGCACCATCGTGGAGATCTCGCCACAGTGCCCACCGGCCTCGGTGCCCTGCGCGACCACCACGTCCACACCCGCCTCGACCTGCTTTTGGGCATGCCGAGGGCTGCCGCACAGCGCGCCGACCAGAACGCCCGCCGCGTGGCACGCGTCGATGATGTCGGCCGGCGGCGGGCCGAGCGCGTTGACGAACATCTTGACCAGCGGGTGCTTGAGCGACACCTCGATCTGCGCGCGCGACTCCAGGTCCACGTTCAGCCCGGCGGCCTTGACCGGCTTGTCCGTCAACTCGGCGGGCAGCGCCGGGATCCCGTGCCGCTCCAGCAGTTCGTCGACGAACTTCCAGTGCTGCTCCGGGATCAGCTTCTCCAGATTGCTCGGCAGCGCGGCGTCGCCGCCGCCCTTGCCGATGTACGCCATCGGGATCGCCAGGTCGACGCCGTACGGCTTGCCGTCGGTGTGTTCGTCGAGCCAGGCCAGCTCGATCTCCAGTTGCTCGGGATCGAACGCGAGCGCGCCGAGGACGCCGAAGCCGCCGGCTCGGCTGACCGCCGCGACCACGTCACGGCAGTGGGAGAACGCGAAGATCGGGAAGTCGATCCCGAGCCTCGCGCAGATGGGGGGCTTCATCGCCAGAACCTCCGGTCACCGGGTGAAGGCCCCAGAATAGGAAGGCTCCTTGACCAAATCAAGGTCAAGGAGCCTTACCATTTGCCGGTCGACACATCGGCCGTCGCGCCGAGCCGCGTTCCCGCGCGATGTCACGGGAGCGGCGCGGGGCCGCTACGGCTTGTCCGCACCCACCGCCCACATCGCGAAGTACTGCGCCGCGGCGCCGTACGCCTGCGCCAGCGCGACCTTCGCGCCGTCCACCTGGTGTTCTCCGGCCGCGCCCCGCACCTGGAGGGCCGCCTCCAGGAACCGCAGCATGCCGGACGCGCCGATCGGGTTGGAGGAGAGCACGCCGCCCGACGGGTTCACCGGGAAGTCGCCGTCGAACGCGGTCTCACCGCGGTCGACCATCTTCCAGCCCTCCCCCACGGGCGCGATGTCGTGGCCCTCCAGCCACATCGGCTCGTACCAGGAGAACGGCACGTACAACTCGGCCACGTCGATCTGGCGACGCGGGTCGGTGATCCCGGCCTGGCGGTAGACGTCCCACGCGCAGTCGACGCCCGCCTGCGGGCGGATCGGGTCGCGGCCGTTGAACGAGGACGGCTCGGAACGCATCGAGGTGCCCAGGATCCAGGCCGGGGCCCGGCCGTCGGCCGCCGCCGCGTCGCCACCCGCCTCGTCGGTCAGCACGATCGCGCCGGCGCCGTCCGAGGACGGGCACGACTCCAGGAAGTGCAGCGGGTCCCACATCATCGGCGACTCGCGGACCTTGTCGATCGAGATGTCCTTGAGTTGCAGGTGCGCGTACTGGTTGCGCAGCGCGTTCTGCCGGTCCTTGACCGCCACCTGCCAGCCGATGTGCTCGGGCGCCCCGGACTTCTGGATGTAGGCCCGAATCCAGGGCGCGAACGCGCCGCCCGCGCCGATCGACCCGGACTTGCCGCCGCCCAGGCCGAATTGCGCGTTGCCCTCGGACTGCTTCTCCCACGCGACGGCCAACACCCGCTTGTGCACGCGACTGCTGATCAGGTGTGAGGCGACGATCGCGGTCGACCCGCCCACACTGCCCGCGGTGTGCACCCGAAACACCGGCTTCCCGGCCCCGCCGAGCGCGTCCGCGAGGTAGAGCTCGGGCTTCATCACACCCTCGAAGATGTCGGGGGCCTTCCCGATCACCACCGCGTCGATGTCGCTCCAGGTCATCCGCGCGTCGTCGAGCGCGCGCTGGGCGGCCTCGCGGACGAGGCCCGCGATGGACAGGTCGTCCCGCCGCTTCTTGTGCTTGGTCTGGCCGATGCCGACGACGGCAACGCGCTCATGGGTCATCGGTTGTCACCTTCCAGGACACAGACGAGGTTCTGCTGGAGTGCCGGGCCGGACGTGGCGTGCCCGAGCGTGCGCGAGCGGCCGTCGACCAGGATCCGGTCGGCGGCGGCGGCGATCCGGACCAGGCCGGTGGCCATCAGCGGGTTGCCGGTGAGCGCACCGCCGGACGGGTTGATCAACACGTCGTCGGCCAGGCCCAGAGACTGCCGCAGGATCACCTCCTGCGCGGTGAACGGAGCCATCAGCTCGGCCACCTCGACACCCGCCACACCGCCCGCGCGCTCGGCGGCGATCCGGGTCGAGGGCGAGTCGGTCAGGTCACGCAGCGCCGGGTTGTGCACCTCGCTGCGGTGGTCGAGGCCGGTGATCCAGGCCGGGCGCTCGGTCAGTTCGGCCGCGCGCGGACCGCGGACGAGCACCACCGCGCACGCGCCGTCCGAGATCGGCGGCAGGTCGCTCTTGCGCAGCGGGTTGCGCAGGTATGCCTCGGCGAGCAGCTTGTCCACGTCCTGCTCGGCGTTGCGTACCTGCTGCTTGGGATTGCCCGCCGCGTCGCGCCGCGAGCGTGCGGCGATCTCGGCGAGTTCGCGTTCGGTGGTCTTGCCCGACTCGATCAACTGCCGGGCCTGGAGCGCGGCCAGCGAGACCGGGTCCAGGCCGAGCGGCGCGAGGTAGTACGGGTCGAGTTCCTGCGGGTAGATCGCGGCCGGGTCGCCGGTGGAGGACTTGCCCGAGCCCATCGCCACCGCGATGTCGATGTCGCCGTGCTTGAGCCGCACCCAGGCTTCGTACATCGCCCACGCGCCGTCCATCTCCACGTGCGACTCGTGGATCGGCGGCCACGCGCCCATCGCGTCCAGGTTGGGCACGAACGAGAACGTGCCGCCGGAGATGTAGTCGCACGAGCCCTGGCAACTGAAGCCGATGTCGGAGCGCTCGAGGCCGACCTTGCCCAGGGCCTCGTCCACGACCATCAGCAGCATCTCGGTCTCGGTGAGCTCCTGCCGGCGCACCGCCGGGAGCTGCGCGGTCGCGACGATCGCGATGTCGCTGTCCTGCCGCACTGCCGTCTCCCTTGTCTCGCCCGCCTCTTGGCCGGTCCGGCCGGTGCCGTCCGCGTTGTGACGCGCCGTCATCAGAACACCCGGTTCATGTACTGCTCGGCGGGCTCGTCCGGCTCGCCGGTGTGCCGCCAGCCCTTGATGAAGCCGGAGACCGTGCCCCAACCCTTGCTGGTGATCTCCGCCGCGTCCCGCTCGGCTTCGGGCATCCACTCGGCCTGGACCCGCATGCCGACCCGGATCTCGGACACCGGGATGTCCAGGATCTGCTGCTGGGCGATCACCATCTCGTCGCCTTCGAGCACGACGGAGGCCCGCGCGAACGGCTCGGTCTCCTTCTGCCCGGGGTAGGGCGTGGGGGTGATGATCGTGTAGTTGGACACCACGCCCCGGTCCGGCAGCACCTCGTCCAACTCGGGGCCGAGCAGGATGGCGTCCACGGAGCAGTAACCCCGGCCCAGGAACACGCGGTTGCACTGCGGGCAGCGCTGGCCGGTGAGCCGACCCGCCCGCAGGTTGTTCGCGTAGCGGACCAGGGTGGGCGAGAGCACGTCGGTGTAGGTGATCTTGGAGAAGTACTCCATCGTGGTCACCTCCTGCGCCTCGCCGGGCTCACCCGCCGGGGCCTGGGCATTCTCGCCCGGCACGAAGCAGACGATGTCGTCGATCCGGCCGACGGGCTCGTCGCGCCAGCGCGGCGCGACCCGCATGCCGGTGCTCACCGCGTCCTCGCTGCCGGCGTCCAGCACGTGCACCAGGTCGGTGTCCGCGCCGTCCAGCCGCACCAGCACGAAGGCGAACGGCCGGTCCAGCGGGTGCGATTCGATCGGTTCGGCGACCCAGGTCCAGGACCGGACGGTGCCGATCGGACCCACCTCGACGAAGTCGTGCGCGAGTTCGTTCCCGGTCTCCGGGTCGTACTCCATGGGCGGCACGATCACCCGCTCACCGGAGCGGATCCCGACGATGCGACGGGCGGTCAACTCCGAGAAGAAGCGACCCATGACCGGTCCGAGTGTGCGCTTGTAAGGGAACTGGATAGTACTGACGGTCTGTGTCGACACGGTCATCCTCTCGGCCTGGGAACGAGGTCGGCCACCGGCCGAACGATAGGTAAGGTTCCTTGACGAGGTCAATGGATGGCGAAAACATGTTCTCGCACGGCGACGCCTTCGGCCTCCGCCACGGTCCGCCGCCATCCGTCATCGTCCATCGCCTCCGAGGGGAAGCCGCAGATGTCGTACGACCTGCCCGCCGCGCTGCACCGCCCGGTATTCGTCCCCGATCTGCTCCTGCACGCGCTGACCAGGCATGCCGACAAGCCGGCCGTCTACCTGACCGACCGACCGGCGGGCGAGGATGTCTTGACGGCGCGTCAGGTCCGCGACGAGATCAGCCGCTACCAGCAGGCGTACGCGTCGCAGGGTGTGGTCAAGGGCACCATGGTCTCGGTGCTGTCCGCGAACCGGCCCGAGGTGTTGTTCGCGACCGGCTGCAACATGCTGACCGGCTGTCGCGCGACGCCGCTGCACCCGATGGGTTCGCTGGAGGACCACGCGTACGTGCTGGCCGACGCCGGTGTCGAGGCGCTGATCTACGACCCGGGACCGTACGGCGAGCGGGCCGCAGCGCTGAAGCAGCGGCTGCCGCACCTGAAGCTGCTCGCCTTCGGGCCGGCCACGGACGGGCTCGGGGTCGATCTGCTCGCGCTGGCCGCCAAGTTCGAGCCGGGTTCGATCACGCCGCCGCAGGTGAGCGCCGAGGACGTCTCGGGCTACGCGTACACCGGCGGCACGACGGGGCGGCCCAAGGGCGTGATGTCCACGTACCGCTCCGGGGTGACCCTGCCGACCATCCAACTCGCCGAGTGGGACTGGCCGGACGAGGTGCGCTTCCTGGTCGCGACGCCGCTGTCGCACGCGGGCATGTCGGCGTTCATCCCGACGCTGTTGCGCGGCGGCTCGATCGTGGTGTTGCCGCACTTCGATCCCAAGCAGGTGCTCGCGGCGATCGAGAAGTACCGGATCACCGCGACGATGCTGGTGCCGACCATGCTGTATGTGCTGCTGGACCACCCCGACCTGGACAAGCACGACCTGTCCAGCCTGGAGACGGTGTTCTACGGTGCCTCGGCGATGTCGCCGGCGCGGCTCAAGGAGGGCATCGAACGGCTGGGGCCGATCTTCTTCCAGTACTACGGTCAGGCCGAGTGCCCGATGACGATCACCGTGCTGCGCCGGGACGAGCACGACCCGAACGACCCGGCGCGACTCGCCTCGTGCGGTCGGCCGGTCCCGTACCTGACGGTGCGGCTGCTCGACGACGACCTGAACGAGGTGGCCCAGGGCGAGCCGGGCGAGATCTGCGTCCGCGGGCCGCTGGTGATGGCGGGCTACCTGAACAAGCCCGAGCAGACCGAAGAGGCGCTGCGCGGCGGCTGGTTGCACACCGGGGACATCGCGCGGGCGGACGCGGACGGCTTCCTGACCATCGTGGACCGCAAGAAGGACATGATCATCACCGGCGGCTTCAACGTCTTCCCGCGCGAGGTCGAGGACGTGATCTCGGCGCATCCGGCGGTGGCCGCGGTCGCGGTGGTCGGTGTGCCGGACGACAAGTGGGGCGAGGCGGTCAAGGCGGTCGTGGTGCTCCGGCCGGGCGTGGAGGTGGATCCGGCGGAGCTGATCGCGCTGGTGAAGGAACGCAAGGGCGCGGTGCAGGCACCCAAGTCGATCGACTTCACCGATGCGATTCCGCTGTCGCCGCTGGGCAAGCCGGACAAGAAGACGCTGCGGGCGCGGTATTGGGGAGAGGGCGGGCGGCAGGTGAACTGAGTCGGGGCGTGGTCGCGGGGCCTTCCGGAGTGTGGCGC
This sequence comes from Embleya sp. NPDC127516, assembly GCF_044765325.1. Classification (NCBI taxonomy): domain Bacteria; kingdom Bacillati; phylum Actinomycetota; class Actinomycetes; order Kitasatosporales; family Streptomycetaceae; genus Embleya; species Embleya sp. NPDC127516. Next base: position 69,507 of record NZ_JBIWJT010000032.1, read on the forward strand.
GGGTCGCGTGTGTTGCGCATCTCGCGCGGGTTGCGCGGGTCGCGCGTTCCGGCGGAAGGCCCCGCTGGGCGTCGGGTCCGGTCGTGAGCCCGGCCACGGACTACTTCGCGTTCGCGCTCACGCGCTCGGTGAGGAAGTCCTCCCAGGTGCGGGTGCCGACCGTGCCGCCTTCCAGGGTCAGGTTCTCGCCGGCGCGGTACGCCCGACCGGCCTTTCCCGGGAAGCGCACCGGCATCATCGGCCGACGCCGGCCGCGTGCCTGCAGGTAGCTGCGGCTCAGCTCGCGCATCCCGTACACCTTCGGGCCGGCCAGGTCCCGCACCAGACCTGCCGGCTCGCCGAGCGTCAACTCGACCAGCCGCTGGGCCACGTCGCGCGGGTCGACCGGTTGGAGCCGGACCCCGCCCGGCACCGGCACCACCGGCAGCTTGGTCATCTTGTCCACGGCGGTCAGCATCAGGTCGTGGAACTGGGCGGCGCGCAGCGTGGTCCACGGCAGACCCGACTCGGCCACCGCCTGCTCGGCGCCGAGCTTGGCCTTGAAGTAGCCGAGCGGGACGCGGTCGGCGCCGATCACCGAGATGTAGACGAGGTGCCGTACGTCGGCGTCCTTCGCGGCCCGGACCAGATTGCGGGTGGCCTCGTCGTCACCCTTGGGGCCGCCGGCCAGGTGCAACACGGTGTCCGTGCCGGCCACCGCCGCTTCGACGCCCTTGTTCTCGAGCAGGTCGGCGGTCACGTACTCGACGCCTTCCGCGGCCGGACCACCGCCGGTGCGGCTGAGCACCCGGATCCGGTGGCCCGCGTCCCGCAGCAGCGGGACGACCAGGCGGCCCAGCGTGCCCGTACCACCGGTGACCAGAATCGACTTCGTCATGACAGCTCCCGTTGTGCGGACCGGGCTTCGGTTCCCGGTCTGGGTGGGGCCCCGATGGGCTCCTGCTTCCATGACGGAGGGGGTGGAGAAAGTGTGACGGGGTGATCGGGGTCGGGTTTTACGGTGGGTCTCGGACGGGCGCACGGGCGGGTTCGGCGGAAGACGACGGAGCGGGGCGGCAGTGTTTCCCAGTGGTTTCGAGCCGGAGCGGGTCACCCGTTTGACCAGACTGTTGGACGAGTGTCGGGCGGCGATGGCCGCCGGGACGGGGATGGACGAGGTGCAGCGCGTTCTGGCCGCGCGGGGTCTCGAGCCGATCGACGCGATCTTGCTGACCCGGCTACTGCTCGGGGCCGGGCCGGACGATCTCGGGCGGGCGAAGTGGATCGTCTTGGACAGCGATTCCAGACGGCGCGAACGCGAGATCCATCGGGAGTTCACGGAGTCCGTGTATCAGGCGCTGGAAGCTCTCGCCGAGGGGACGCGGCGGCCGGGTAGACGGGAGACGGGACTGTCCACAGGCTGTGCATGAAACCTGGGGATCAGTGCGCTCGGGTGCGCGGAGGCCGATTCCTCCAACTTGCCGGGATCCAGCCGAGTCCGGGCACAGGGCCAGTGGTGGTCTGTGACGCGGCGTCCGGCGCCACAGTGGCGCTGCTGGACGGGGCGGCGTCTGCTTCGGCGCATGTGGAACCCGGGCCCGGATGGGCTGACCTGTGGATGCCTGGGTGCCTGTCATCGGCCGATGAGCACTGTGATGATCACCGGTGTGGGCGACACGGGGGCGGCGGCCGGCGACGGGCCTCAAAGAGGGGGGTCGGGTTCGGCGGGTTGTCCTTGCCGGGCGGTCGCAGGGCACGGTGGGTGCCGTGGCGGTGGGCATCGGTGATGCGCCGGGAGCGCCATGGACCGAACCACCGCCGTGGGCAGGGCACGGTGTGGCGGGGCGCCGGATCGGCGCCCCGCCCAGCCGCTACCAGCGCCGGTGCGACGAATCCCGGTGTGGGCAAGGGACGCGCAGTCGTCCGACGACGACTCCGCGTCGGCCCCGGCACACCGAGGCCGCCGGTCTCCGCTCGGGTCCGGCCAGCGCCGGATCCTGTCGCAGGATCGCGGCCTGGAGTTCGCGCAGCCGAGGCCCCGGATCCAGGCCCAACTCCTCCGCGCACAACCGCCTACCGGCCTCCAAGACCGCCAGCGCCTCCGCCTGTCGGCCCGATCGGTACAGCGCCAGGGCCAGTTGCGCCCTCGGCCGCTCGCGCAGCGGATACTCCCGGACCAACACCATCAGGTCGCCGATCACCGACGCGTGCGCGCCGAGCGCGAGTCGGCACTCGGCCGCCTCCTCCGACAGGCCCGCGCGCTCCTCGGCCAGCCGCGCCCGTTCGGCCTGGGCCACCTCGTGATCGACCAACTCGGCGAACGGGTCACCCGACCACAACGCCACCGCCGCACCGAAGAGTTCGTCGGCCCGGCCGTACGCCCCCGCCGCACTCGCGGCACGCGCCGCCTCGGCCAGCCGACGCCACCGGCCGGTGTCCAGCCCCCCGACCGGCACCTCCAGGGCGTAGGAGTCATCGCGCGTAGTCAATATCCGAAAGGGCGCCCGCCGCCCCGGTTCCAACACCCGGCGCAGGCCGGAAAGATACGCGTGCAACGTGGATCGCGCGCCGGGCGGCGGGCGCCCGTTCCACAGCTCCTCGGCCAGCCGGTCCATCGGCACCGCCACTCCGGGCCGCAGCAACAACAGGGTCAACAACTCCCGTTGCCGCCTCGGCCCGATGTTCAACTCGCTCCCGTCGGGGCCCAAAACGCGGGTCGGCCCCAACACGTGGAAGGACAAGCCCCCCGATTCATCGTTGCGCGGTGGCTCCCCAACCTGCCCGCGCGACGGAATCCCCCTCGTCATATGGAAAGTGACGAAACCTCAGGACATCGGGTTCCGTTCTCGCGCCGAGACGAGGGACCCTCAGGCTCTTTACGGCCCGCCCGGGTTCGGCGGCCGGCTCGAAGGAACGCGTTGCCCGACCGATCTCGCCACGATCCGGATGAGTCCTCGGGTGGCCGGCCGCCGCCCGGCTCCGCCGCTTCACCCGGCTCTGTCGCCCCACCGAACGCGGTCGCCCCACCGCACGCCGTCAGCCCGCCCCCACCGGTCGGCCACCCGCGTTGTCGGTGCCATCCCGTAGTCTGCCGGACCCGGCCGCGTCCCCTCCCCACCCGCACCTACGCGGTCCGGTCCGATCCGGACACCCGCCGTGGTCCGCCATCGAAGAGCCGAAGAGCTACGGAGCCGCATGATCAACGACATCGTCATCACCGGCGCGCGCGAAAACAACCTCAAGGACGTCTCGCTGCGCATCCCGAAGAACCGGATCGTCGTCTTCACCGGTCCGTCCGGATCCGGCAAGTCCTCGATCGTCTTCGACACCGTCGCCGTCGAGTCGAAGCGGCAACTCAACGAGACCTTCTCGGCGTTCGAGCGCAAGTTCCTGCCCCGCTACGAGCGCCCGCACGCCGACGCGATCGAGAACGTGTCCCCGGCCATCGTGGTGGACCAGAAGCCGATCGGGTCCAACTCGCGCTCGACGGTCGGCACGATGACCGACATCAACCCGCTCCTGCGGGTGCTGTTCTCCCGCGTCGCCGAGCCCTCGGCCGGCACGCCCGGAATGTACTCGTTCAACGACCCCGGCGGCATGTGCACCACATGCGACGGCATCGGTCGGACCGTACGGGCCGACTACACCCGCCTGCTGGATCGGTCCAAGTCGATCAACGACGGCGCGTTCCTGCTCGGCCTGCTGGCCGTCGGGCTCTACCAGGCATCCGGCCTGTTCGACAACGACAAGCCGATCGCCGACTACACCGACGCCGAGTTCGCGCTGCTCACCCGAGGCGACCCGGATCGGGTGATCAAGTTCAAGTGGGTCACCCCGGACGGCACGGCCAACGTGACCTTCGAGGGCCTGTACACCCGCTTCGACCGGCTCTACCTCAACCGCGACACGTCCTCGCTCAGCGCCAAGACCCGTGAGACGGTGGAGACCTACCTGACCGAGGGGCCGTGCCCGGACTGCGCCGGCGCCCGCCTGAACCCGGCCGTACTCGCCGCGCGCATCCACGGACTCAATATCGCCGACTACTGCGCGCTCGAAGTGGGCGAACTGATCGAGGTGTTGGCCCGGATCGAGGACCCGATCGGCGGCCCGGTCGCCGCGGCGGCCTCCGCGGCGCTGCGGCGGATCGTCGACATCGGCCTGTCCTACCTCAGCCTGGACCGGGAGACCTCGACGTTGTCCGGCGGCGAGGGGCAGCGGCTCAAGATGGTCCGCCACCTGGGCTCCAGCCTCACCGGCATGACCTACATCTTCGACGAGCCCAGCGTCGGCCTGCACCCGCGCGACGTGCACCGCCTGAACGAACTCCTGGTCGCACTGCGGGACAAGGGCAACAGCGTGCTGGTCGTCGAGCACGACCCGGACGTGATCGCGGTCGCCGACCATGTGATCGACATGGGCCCGCACGCCGGGTCGCACGGCGGCGAACTGGTCTTCGCGGGCACGGTCAAGGAACTGATCGAGTCGGACACGCTCACCGGCCGCTTCCTGAACCGGGGCACGGTGGTCAAGACCGACTACCGCAGCCCCACCGGGCACATCCCGGTGCGCGGCGCGGATCTGCACAACCTCAAGCACGTCGACGTGGACATCCCCACCGGCGTACTGACCGTGTTCACCGGCGTCGCGGGCTCCGGCAAGAGCACCCTGGTGTCCGAGGTGTTCACCGCCGCGCACCCCGGCACGATCGTCATCGACCAGGCCGCGATCGCGGCCAACTCCCGCTCCACTCCCGCCAGTCACATCGGGATCATGGACCCGATCCGGGCCCTGTTCGCGAAGGCGAGCGGGGAGAAGCCGGGCCTGTTCAGCTTCAATTCGGCGGGCGCCTGCCAGGCCTGCCAGGGACGCGGGTCGGTCACCGTGGAGATGGCTTTCATGGACCCGGTGACCACGATCTGCGAGCGCTGCGAAGGCCGCCGCTTCGACGACAAGGTGCTGGAGTACCCGCTGCGCGGCAAGTCGATCATCGACGTGCTGGCGCTCACCGTCGAGGACGCGCACGAGTTCTTCACCGAGAAGCGGATCCGGCCCCACCTGGCCGCGCTCGTCGAGGTCGGCCTGGGCTACGTCACGCTGGGCCAGCCGCTCAGCACGCTCTCCGGCGGCGAGCGGCAACGGCTCAAGCTGGCAGGCGAGTTGCACAAGACCGGCAGTGTCTATGTGCTGGACGAGCCGACCACGGGCCTGCACATGTCCGACGTGGACACCGTGATCGCGCTGTTGGACCGGCTGGTGGACGGCGGCAACACGCTCCTGGTGATCGAGCACAACCTGGACGTGGTCGGCCGCGCGGACTGGGTGATCGACCTGGGCCCGGACGGCGGCAAGCACGGCGGCACGGTGGTCTTCGAGGGCACCCCCGAACAACTCCTGCTCGCCGAACACTCGTTGACCGGCGAATTCCTCCGCCGCAACCTCGACCGGAACGCAACCGACCGGTAGCCGGAAGCCGTACCCTCCGGCCCCGGCCCCGGTCGCCTGCCCGCCCGCCCTACCGTCGGTCGCTGAAGCGGATGTCCAGGCTGCGCAGGTAGGTCTGCAGCCCCGCGTCCTGGATCGGGATCAGGTGCGCGGGGCTGCCGGACTCGTTGTGGTGGGCGTGCCACTTGCCGGGCGGCGTGACGAACGCGCCGCCCGGCTCCCAGTCCACCCGCTGCGGGTCGAGGATCTCGCCGCGCTCGTCCAACCGGTCGCCGAGCAGCGTGAAGCAGCCCGGCTCGCAGTCCAGAATCAGGTCCAGGGCAACCGACTGGTGCCGGTGCGGGCGCTGGATCTGGTCCACCGGGAGCAGGCCGAACATCGCCCACAGGGTGTGCGTGACGGTCAGCGTCTGGTCCTGGTCGATCGTGTTCAGGAGCACGCTGACCCGGTTCTTGGCGTTGGCACCGGGCGCCTCGGCGATCCGGGTGAGTTCCTCGACCGCGCGATGCCGGGAGAACTTGGTCGGCCGGAACCGGGCCCGGTTCGGGGTGACGCCGAGATAGCGCAGCAATGGCTCGTCGTGCACCCAATAGAGCACCGCGTCCTGTGCGGCGTGATGGGTGATCTCGCCCAGGTCCGGCAGGACCAGGAAGTCGCCCTTCTCCCACTCCACCGCCTGCCCGCCGACCAGCGACATGCCCCGGCCGTACATCACGTAGTAGAGCTGCGACGTCGCGTTCGGCCGCACCGCGAGTCGGTCGCCCGCGTTGATCCGGACGAAGTTGGCCAGCAGCGCCGGGCTGGTCGCCGGACCGCCCGCGATCCGCATCGGCTCGGCCAAGTCGAGCGGGACCACCCGGGTCTCGCCGCCGGTGTGCAACTCGGCCGGAAAGCGCTCCACCGGAACGGGCGTCGTGTAGCCGGCGCCGATCGGATTGGCCGCCTTCGTGTACTCCCAGTAGACCGCGTCCTCGGACCACGCGGCGGCGGTCGCGGCAAGCGGTCCCTCGAAGCCGAAGCGGGCCACGTCGACCAGGGGCGGCGCGGCCGCGGTGGGATCGAAGAGCGCGGCCGCCGGCCCTCCGGTCGGGTTTCGATCCGCCGCCGCCTGCGACTGCACAGTCATCCGAAATCCCTTCACGAGCGACTCCCCCGGTCCTGCCATGGTGCCACCGGCCGATTGCCGTGGACTGCGGCAGGAATCACATCCGCAGCGCGGCACGATGAACACCCGCCCGCGCGGTACGGCTCCCGCCTGCCCGGACAAAAGCCCGCCGGCCCGTCGGCCGACTGCGCGAAGGCCTGCTCCGCCTCGGCCACCGCCGTTTCCGCGATCGCGCACCTGGCGCCGGCCGAGCAGGTGGACGCGGTACGTGCGTTCGTCACCGGCGGGGATGTCGTGTTCGCCGGCGCCGCGGGGTTGATGGTGCTCGCGTTGTTGTGCGCGCTGCGCATGCCGGATCCACGACCGGCGGTCGAGGACGCTTCGCCGGCGCCGGCGAATTCCGGCCGGGTCGAGCCCGCCCGGGTCGGTTGAAGCTTGTCCCGCGAGACCGTACCCGCCCGATCGCGCGCCGCCTGTCCACCGTTCGATGGACAGGCCGCGTCCGTCGTTCGTACGTCCCGGCGCCCACCCCGCACCCGAGATCGTCGAGCCATGACGATTCAGCGAACGGACCCGGCCCGAGGGCGCGGCGAAGCGGCGATCACGGTGCGGGGGTTGCGCCGGAGCTATCGCGGGCGACCGGCGGTGGACGGGCTCGATCTGGACGTGCGCACAGGCGAGATCCTCGCGCTGCTCGGCCCGAACGGCGCGGGCAAGACCACCACGACCGAGATCCTGGAGGGCCACCGCGCGCGCGACGCGGGCGAGGTCGACGTCCTGGGCTGTGATCCGGCGAGCGCGGGCGTGCGCTGGCGGGCCCGGATCGGCATCGTGCTCCAGGAGTCGGCGGACGTCTCCGGGCTGACCGTGCGGGAGAGCGTGCGGCACTTCGCGTGCTACTACCCGAGGCCGCGCGATGTCGACGAGCTGATCGAGGCGGTCGGGCTGACCGACCGGCGGGACACCCGCGCGGGTGCCCTCTCCGGCGGTCAACGACGCCGGCTCGACGTCGCGCTGGGCATCGTGGGCCGACCCGAGCTGCTGTTCCTGGACGAGCCGACCACCGGGTTCGATCCGCAGGCGCGTCGCCGGTTCTGGTCGCTGATCGCGAGCCTGCGCGACGCCGGCACGACGATCCTGCTGACCACGCACTACCTGGACGAGGCGGAGCACCTCGCGGACCGGGTCGCGGTGATCCGGGACGGCCGGATCGTGGATGTGGACTCGCCCGAGCGGCTCGGCGGCCGGCATCTGGCCCGCGCGGTGCTGCGCTGGCGCGACGCGGAGGGCACGCACACGGTGGAAAGCGCCGAACCGACCGCCGACGTGGCCCGGCTGGCCGCGCGCTACGGCGGCGAGGTACCGGAGCTGACCGTCACCCGCCCCTCGCTCGAGGACGTCTACCTCGACCTGATCGGAGCCGCGTGATGTCGATGTCGGCGATCGTTGTGGAGCGCTCCCGTCTGGAGCTCAGGCAGTTCGCCCGGCAGCGCGAACAGATGGCGGTGACCTTCGGGATGCCGGTCCTGCTACTGGTGCTGCTGGGCGTCATCGGCGGCGGCACCGTGGAGGGCACGAACGTATCCGAGAGCCGACTGCACGCGGCCGGGATGATCGCGGTCGGCATCGTCTCGGCCGGCTTCCAGGGGCTGGCGCTCTCGGTCGCCGCCGAGCGACACGACGGCACGCTCAAGCGCTTGCGCGGGACGCCTATGCCGCCGGCGGCCTATCTGCTCGGCAAGATCGTCCAGGTGTTCCTGGTCAGCCTGACCCAGGTCGCGGTGCTGCTCGTGGTCGGCGTCTCGTGGCTGGATCTGACCCTTCCGCACGACCCCTCGCGGTGGCTGACCTTCGCGTGGGTGTTCGTCCTGGGGGTGACCGTGGCCACGCTGCTCGGGCTCGCGGCGAGCGGGCTGATGCGAAAGGGGGCCAACGGCGCGCTGATCATCCTGCCCTTCACCGCGCTCCAGTTCGTCTCCGGAGTCTTCGTGCCCTTCGACGAGCTGCCCGACGGTGTCCAGCGGTTCGCCGCGCTGTTCCCGCTCAAGTGGCTCACCCAGGGAATGCGCTCGGTGTTCCTGCCCGACGACTTCCGGGCGGTCGAACCGGCCGGCACCTGGGAACCCGGTCGGGTGGCGCTGGTCCTGGCCGCGTGGGGTGTGATCGCCTTGGTCGTGTGGATCCGGACCTTCGAGTGGAGCGGGAACGAACGGTGAACACGGTGAACCCCACGGATGCGACCGGCGGGGCGGGTGCGATCGGTGCGGCGGGCGCGTCGGACAAGCCCGCCTCCGTCCTGCCCGACGAGGAGGAGGCCCTCTTCGGCGGCAAGCTGCTCACCGCCTATCGCTACGCGTACATCGCGCTCGCCGCGATCACCGCCGCCGAGTTCGGCGCGGAGCGCCCGCCGTGGTGCATCGCGGTGCTCGTGGTGCTGCCGGTGTCGTTCTGGGTGATGCTCCCGCCCGGCATCGATCCGACCGGCTGGGACCGGCGCGGCCGGGCCCACCTGGTGCTCGCCTACGCCGGGGTGACCGCGCTCAGCCTGGTCGATCCCGACGGCATCGGGCTGATGTACGTGCTCGTGCCGCTGACCTTCACGTTCATCGACAAAATGCTCCCGGCCATGCTGGCGAGCGTCTACCTCTTCGGGATGAACGGCGCGCTCCAGGCCCGGCAGGCGCACTGGGAGCACGGCAGGGTGGTCGGCATCCTGGTCGAGATGGCGATCGTGCTCGCGTTCAGCTATCTGATGGCCCGGCTGATCAACTGGCTCGCCGACAAGGTGCAGGAGCGCGGCCGGTTGTTGCGCGAGTTGGAGGCGACCCGGGCCGAACTGGCCGAGACGCACCACGAGGCGGGCGTGCGGGTCGAGCGCGAGCGCATGGCGCGCGAGATCCACGACACCCTCGCGCAGGGCTTCACCAGCATCCTGATGTTGCTGCAGGCCGCCGGGATCACCGTGGACTCGGACGCCGCCGCCACCCGCAAGCGGTTGGAACTGGCCGAGCGGGTGGCCCGGGACAACCTGGCCGAGGCACGCGCGCTGGTCGCCGCCCAGGGGCCGGCGCAGGGCACGGACCGGGCCGAGCCGATCGCCGACGTGCTCGGTCGTACGGTCGCCGGACTCGGCGAGGAGTTGGACGTGGCCGCGACGTTCACCGTCACCGGCGCCGAGCACGAGCTGTCCTCCACGGTCCAGGTGGTGCTGGTCCGGGTGCTTCAGGAGTCCCTGGCCAACGTCCGCAAGCACGCCGAGGCCGCTTCCGTGGCGGTGGAACTGGCCTATCGTCCGTTCGCCACCCGGCTGACCGTGGTGGACGACGGGCGGGGCTTCGACCCCGGACCGGGAAAGGGGGGATACGGTCTTCCCGGAATGCGGGCGCGGCTCGCACAGGTCGGCGGCGAGGTCGAGGTGGTCTCGGCGCCCGGCCGGGGCACGACCGTACGGGTGGAGGTACCTCGGTGATCCGGCTGCTCATCGCCGACGACCATCCGGTGGTCCGGGAGGGTCTGGCGGGCATGCTCGCGGCCGAGTCCGACTTCGAGGTGGTCGGTTCCGTCGAGGACGGCGCCCAGGCCGTGGACCGGGCCGCCGAACTGCGACCCGACGTGGTGCTGATGGACCTGCGGATGCCCGGCACCGACGGGGTCGCCGCGACCCGGCGTATCGTCCGCGAGTTGCCCGGGGTCCACGTGTTGGTCCTGACCACGTACGACACCGACGCCGACATCGTGCGCGCGGTCGAGGCGGGCGCGACCGGCTATCTACTCAAGGACACCCCTCGGGTGGAGTTGGCCGCCGCCGTCCGGGCCGCCGCGCGGGGTGAGACCGTGCTCGCGCCGCCCGTGGCCGCCAAGCTGGTCACCCGGCTGAAGACGCCGGTCCGCGACCCGCTGAGCCCGCGCGAGACGCAGGTGCTCGGGCTGGTCGCGCGCGGGATGACCAATGCCGAGATCGGGCGGCAGTTGTACATCGGCGAAGCCACGGTCAAGACGCACCTGCTGCGCACGTTCAACAAGCTCGGCGTCGACGACCGCACCGCCGCCGTCACGGTGGCCATGGCGGACGGGCTGCTGCCCGACGCCGGCCGGTGAGCGCGGCCGGCCGAGCGGTCGACTGTCCGGCGGGTACGGCTAGCCGGCGATCAGGCGCGCGTACCGACCCTTGTGGAACATCAGCGGGGCGGTGTCGCGCGGCAGGTCCAGGGTGGTGACCGCGCCGATCACGATCACGTGGTCGCCCCCGGGGAGTTCGTGCGCGATGTCGCACTCGATCCAGGCGACCGCGCCGGCCAGGCGGGGCGCGCCGTTGCCGGCGGGCGTCCAGTCGACGCCCGCGAACTTGTCGCCGCCGCTGCGACCCATCGCGCGGCACACGTCCTGCTGGTCCTCGGCCAGGATGTTGACCACGAACCGGCCGGCCGCGCGGATCCGGGGATAGGTGGTCGAGGTGAGCGCGGGGGCGATCGAGATGTACGCCGGTTCCAGCGACAACGACGTGAACGACTGGCAGGCCATGCCCACGGGGACGTCGTCGTCGATCGCCGTGACCACCGTGACGCCGGTGGCGAAGTGGCCCATGACCTGGCGCATCCGCGCCTGATCGATCCCGGCCGACGGCGTCGTTGCGCTGGACATGGCAGCCCCCAGAGGTCGAAAGCTGGATATGACTAATAGTCATATCCCTGTTTGTGTTCGCCATTGAACGGCGGAACTGACGAACCGTCAATAACCTCGTGCCGACTTCCGCCCCGTGATCACCGCCACCTTGACGGCCCCTTTCGGCGTGTTCGGGAACTTAGGCGTGCCTGCTGCACGTCCGGATCAGTAGCAGTAGCGTCGTCCGCGACGTCATACATCCTCTGGAAGGAAACACCCATGGCCGTGAGCCTGAGCAAGGGCGGAAACGTCTCCCTGACCAAGGAGGCCCCTGGCCTGACCGCGGTCGTCGTCGGCCTCGGCTGGGACCTGCGCACGACCACGGGCGAGGACTTCGACCTCGACGCGAGCGCGATCGTGGTCAACGCGGCCGGCAAGGTCTACTCCGACCAGCACTTCGTGTTCTTCAACAACATGAAGACCCCGGACGGCACCGTCGAGCACACCGGCGACAACCGCACCGGCGAGGGCGAGGGCGACGACGAGCAGATCAAGGTCAACCTCGCGCAACTGCCCGCGGACGTCGACAAGGTCGTCTTCCCGGTCTCGGTCTACGACGCGGACAACCGCAAGCAGTCGTTCGGCCAGGTCCGGAACGCGTTCATCCGCGTGCTGAACGCCGCCGACAACGTCGAACTCGCGCGCTACGACCTTTCCGAGGACGCCTCCACCGAGACCGCGATGCTCTTCGGCGAGCTCTACCGCGCGGGCACCGACTGGAAGTTCCGCGCCCTCGGCCAGGGCTACGCCTCCGGCCTCGCCGGCATCGCCAAGGACTTCGGCGTAAGCGTCTGACCCCACACCCCCGAACGCCGGCCGGCCACCCCGGCCGGCGTTCGCACACCCACCCACCACCACTCAAACCCCAGGCCCGGCCGGCACATGAGGCGAACCAGCCCGGCCGGCGCTTGAGGCCAATCAGCCCCGCCGGCGCTTGAGGCGAACCAGCCCGGCCGGCGCTTGAGGCCAAATAGCCCCGCTGGCGCTTGAGGCCAACTCAGCCCGGCCGGCGCATGAGGCCAACTCAGCCCGGCCAGCGCATGAGGCCAATCAGCCCCGCCGGCGCTTGAGGCGAACCAGCCCGGCCGGCGCTTGAGGCCAAATAGCCCCGCTGGCGCTTGAGGCGAACCAGCCCGGCCGGCGCTTGAGGCCAAGTAGCCGGGCCGACGCATGAGGCCAACTCAGCCCGGCCGGCGCATGAGGCAACCAGCCCCGCCGGCGCTTGAGGCCAAATAGCCCCGCCGGCGCATGAGGCGAACCCGGCTCACTGGGCCCACGTGTACCCGACATAGTTCTCCGCCAGCGAGTCCATCGCCGCCGACGAATCCGCCACATACCGAAGGTGCGCAACCTGCGCCCGCCGATCAAACGCGCTCGCGCCCGAATCGTGGTGCAACAACGTGGTCATCCAGTAGGAGAAGTGCTCCGCCCGCCACACCCGCCGCAGACACGTCTCGCTGTACGCGTCCAACCCCTCCCGCGCCCCGCTCTCGAACCACCGCCCGAACGCGTCCGCCAGCACCCGTACATCCGCCATCGCCAGGTTCAACCCCTTGGCCCCCGTGGGCGGCACGATGTGCGCCGCGTCGCCCGCCAGGAACAGCCGCCCGAAACTCATCGGCTCGGCCACGAAGCTCCGCATCGGCGTGATGCCCCGATCGCTGATCGGCCCCTCGTCGAGCTTCCACCCCGGCAGCGCCAACCGCTCCCGCAGCTCCGCCCAGATCCGCTCGTCCGGCCAGTCGGCGAGGTCCGCGTCCGGGTCCACCTGGAGGTAGAGCCGGCTCACCCGCGCCGACCGCATGCTGTGCAGCGCGAAGCCGCGCTCGCTGTACGCGTAGATCAGGTCGTCGGTGGACGGCGCGACGTCCGCCAGCACACCGAGCCACGCGAACGGGTAGGTCCGCTCGTAGGTCCTGAGCACGTCGGCCGGTATCGCCGGCCGCGAGACCCCGTGGAACCCGTCGCAACCCGCGACGAAGTCGCAGTCGAGGGTCTCCTCGACCCCGTCCCGGACGAACCGGATCCGCGGCGCGTCGCCGTCGATGCCCTCGATCGCGGTCACCGGCGCGTCGAAGTACAGCCGCGCGCCCTCGTCCAACCGCTTGGCGATCAGGTCCTTGACGATCTCGGTCTGCCCGTAGACCGTCACCGACCTGCCACCGGTCCGACTCGGGAAGTCGATGTGCCGGTTCTCGCCGGCGAAGCGCAGGTGTATCCCGTGATGCACGAGCCCCTCGCGCTCCAGCCGATCCGCCGCGCCGGCCTCGCGCAACACGTCGACCGTGGCCTGCTCCAGCATGCCCGCGCGCTGGCGCTGCTCGCAGTACTCCCGATCGCGCGCCTCCAGCAGCACCGAGTCGATCCCGCGGTTGTGCAGCAGTTGCGACAGGAGCAGTCCCGCCGGCCCCGCACCGATGATCGCGACCCGTGTCCGCATCCGCCCGCTCCTCACGCCGCCGTACCGATTCGCCCAGGGTCGCCCATCGCGGACACGCCGGGCGTCCTCGCCTTCCGGTGACCGGAAACCCGCTCCCCCACCGGAGTTTGGTCCCGCCGGACCCGGCAAGGCATGAGATGCCGAGCACGAGCGGAAACCTCCGAAAGATGGAGTTCGTCCGCTGTTCGACCGAAAGGCACGATCCGAGACCCGACCCATCTGGGAGTCCCCGTGAACACGACAGCGACCGTCATCCTGATCGTGGTGATCGTCGTCGTCCTCGCCGCTGCGGCCGTCTTCGCGGGCCGTCCGATGTTGCGGCGCAGGCACCTCAAGGAGCGCTTCGGCCCCGAATACGACCGGGCCGTGGAGCAGTACGGCGACCGGCGCGAGGCCGAGCGCAACCTGGCCGAGCGCGAGCGCCGGCACAGCGAACTCACCCTCAAGCCGTTGGAGCCGGCCGCGCGCGAGCGCTACGCCATCGAATGGACCGCGGTCCAGGAGCGATTCGTCGATACCCCGGACGACGCGGTCCAGGAAGCGGACGAGCTGATCACCCGCCTGATGCGCGATCGGGGCTACCCCACCGGCGCACACGACAAGCGGATGGAACTGCTGTCCGTCGAGCACGGGCACACGCTGGACCACTACCGCAAGGCACACGAGATCGCCCGGCGCAGTGAGGCCGGCGAGGCCCAGACCGAGGATCTGCGACAGGCGATGATCCACCACCGCGCCCTGTTCGACGACCTGCTCGGGCAGGCCTATCAGCCGCGTCACGCCGGCACCACCCCGACCTCGGCCGCGCCCACCGACACGCGCGACGGCGCGCACGACGGGCGCACCGATCAATGGCAGGCCGCTCCGGGTGAGGCGAACGCGCCGCGTCTGGACGTCTCGAAGCCCGACCAGCGCTGATCATCCCGATCTTCGGCTCGGCCGACGCCACGTCGGCCGAGCCGCCCCGAAGGATCCACCCGGGGCGTCCCGATCGGGACGCCCCGAGTAGCGGCGCGACATCCGTCGTACCGGACGAGAGGACCACACCGATGCGCAAGCAGAACTTCCCGAATGGGCCGGGCGCTGCCGGTCCCGGCCGGGACGACGCACCCGTCGTCGAGCGCGACGAACGAGACCGCGCCGCCCGCCAGGCCCGGGTCACCGACGGCCCCGGCCCAAGCGTGGACAGTCCCTCCGAACCACCCGCCCGCGTCCTGCCGCACCAGCAGCACGACCAGGCGGAGCCCTACGGCACCACGGTGCACCCGACGCCTCGTACCGGCCGGGACACCCCGCCCGTGCCGACGAGCCCGCCCGCGTCCGCCGGCTCGCGGACCGCGTCCGACGCCGACCCCGCCAAGCGCCGCACCCGGGGCGATGCGCACGACGACGCCGACGCGGCCATGTTCGACCGGGCCGCCGCCGAGGACCTCAACCACCGGTTCCGCGAGGCGCTCGCCGGGTTCGTGGACAGCCCCTCGGACGCGGTCTCGGACGCGGACGACATCGCGGAGCAGGTCACCAAGCTGGTGACCGACTCGATCCGGACCAGGCGCGCCGAGTTGGAAGAGGCCAAGCGCACGGCCGGTGGGGACACCGAGCAGTTGCGGCTCGCGCTGCACAAGTACCGGACTTTCCTACAGAGCATGTTGAAGCTCTGACCACGTCCACGCGGATCACACCGAGCGGGCTGAGCGGGCGGGGAGTGTCACCCACGGGGGTGGCCATCCCCGCCCGCCCCCATGTCCGCGTCCCCGCCGATGTCCCCGCTCCCGGTCCAGTGTTGCGCCACATCCCGCGACAGCGCCCGCGCCGCGGTCGTCACGCTGGGGATCAGCCGCCGCAGGTCGGCCGTACGGCGTCCGGTCACCAGGGACAGCGCCGCGACCACCGTGTCGTGCCGATCCCGGATCGGCGCCGCCACCGAGTGCGCGCCCACGGTCATCTCGCCCGACGTGGTGGCCACGCCGGTACGCCGGACCTCGGCGAGGCACTCGCGCAGCCGAACCGGATCGGTGATGGTCCGCGCCGTGTGCGCGGCGAGCGGCTCGGCCAATACCCGTTCGCGCAGCCGCCGCGGCCCGTACGCGAGCAGCACCTTGCCGACCCCGGTGGCGTGCAGCGGCAGTTCGGTGCCCACCCGGGTGACGATCGGCATCGACCGGGTGCCGCGCAGCCGTTCCAGGTACAGCGCCTTGCCGTCGCGCAGCACCGCGAGCTGCACGTTCTCGTGCGTGGCCTCGTACAGGTCCTCCATGTGCGGCAACGCGAGATCCCGCAGGTCGGTCGCGGCATGGGCCTGCGTACCGATGTGCCACAGCTTGACCCCGACCCGGTACGTCCCGTCGTCCAGCCGCTCCAGAAACCCCCCGCCGACCAACTCGGCCACCAGCCGATGCCCGGTCGCCAAGGCCAGATCGGCCCGCCGGCACACCTCGGTCAGCGTCAACCGCCCGTCCCCCGCCGCGAACGCCCCGAGAATGGCCATCACCTTGCCGGCCACGGTGACGGGCGTCATCGGCACACCTCCGGGGTCGAGGACTTCTCGTTCGGTCGGGGACTTCCATTCAGTGGAACCCACATCCCCCGACCGCACCAAATCCCGACCCGCCCGAAAGACGAGATCCGGCCGCGCGACGGGATCCGGCCGGCAGCGGGTTCCGCCGCCCCGCCCGTCTACTCGCCGAGTTCGGTCCGCACCCGTTGGGCCACCGCGAACGCGCTGTTGGCGGCCGGCACTCCGCAGTAGATCGCCGTCTGCAGCAGCACCTCCTTGATCTCGTCCCAGCTCAACCCGTTCGTCCGCGCCGCGCGAAGGTGCATCGCGAGCTCGTCCATGTGGTTGTGCGCGACCAGGGCCGTGAGCGTGACGCAGCTGCGGGTGCGCCGGTCCAGGCCGGGTCGGGTCCAGATCTCGCCCCACGCGTAGCGGGTGATCAGATCCTGGTAGTCGGCGGTCAGCTCGGTGGTCCCCGCGACCGCCCGATCCACGTGCGCGTCGCCCAGCACCTCGCGGCGCACCCGCATACCCTCCGCGTGGCTCACGCGCGCACCGCCGTCAGGTGCGCGAGCATCGCCGACACGACCACGTCGGCCTGCTGGATGTTCGCCAGATGCGCCGCGTCGGCGACCTCGACCAACCTCGCGTGCGGGATCCCGGCGGCGAGTTCACGAGCGTGCTCCAGCGGCGTCGACGGGTCCCGCTCCGCGCCGATCACCAGCGTGGGCACGGTGATCCGGCCCAGCTCCGCCCGCAGGTCGTAGTGCGCCAGCGCGTCACAGCAGCCCGCGTAGCCCTCCGGCGGGCACCGGTACAGCATGTCCAGGATCCGCTGTACGGCGGCCGGCTCGCGCTCGACGTACTCCGGCGTGAACCAGCGTTGGATCACGGTGTCCGCGAGTTGCCGCATGCCCTGCGCCCGCACCGTCGCGGCCCGGTCCAGCCACGCCTGCGGCTCGCCGAAGCGCGCCGACGTGCAGCACGCGATCAGCGCGCTCAGCCGCTCGGGATGACGCGCGCCCATCCACAGGCCGACCGCGCCGCCGAGCGAGACGCCGGCGTACGCGAACTGCTTGACGCCGTAGGAGTCGGCCAGCGTGAGGACGTCGCCGACCAGGTCGCCGACCGAGGCCGTGCCCGGTACCGGGTGGGATGTGCCGTGCCCGCGCAGGTCGTAGCGCAGCACCCGGTGGTGCCGGGACAACTCCGGGATCTGCGCGTCCCACATGCCCAGTTCGGTGCCGAGCGAGGGGCCGAGGATCAACACCGGGGCGTCGGCGGGGCCGTCGAAGCGGTGGTTGAGCGTGGCGATCGTCATTGGTCCTTCTCTTGGAACACGGTGCGATGGTGCGCGAGCGCCCGGTCGATCAGGGCCGGGGCCGAGCCGAGGTAGGCGGCCGGGTCGAAAACCGCCTCGTCCAACGGGCCCAGCAGATCACGAAGGTCTCGGCCGGTCCGCGCCGAGGTCCGGGACGCGTCGGTGAGCAGGCGCCGGGCCTCCTCCTTGCCGAGTTCGGCGGCCAACTCGACGGCCAGCCGTTCGGAGACGATCTGCCCGCGGGTCAGCTCCAGGTCGGCCCGCATCCGGTCCGGGAACACTTCCAGCCCCTCGGCCAGTTCGGCCGCGGTCTCGGCCGCGCCGCCCGCCAGCCGCAGCGCGGCGCGCAGCGGTTGCCACTCGGCGTGCCACGCGCCGGCCGGGCGCTCGTGTTCGGCGCCGGCCATCGACGCGATCAGCGTCGACACGTACCCGGGCAGTTGCCGGGCGGCCGA
Source organism: Embleya sp. NPDC127516 (assembly GCF_044765325.1). Lineage (NCBI taxonomy): Bacteria > Bacillati > Actinomycetota > Actinomycetes > Kitasatosporales > Streptomycetaceae > Embleya > Embleya sp. NPDC127516. The sequence goes on from NZ_JBIWJT010000032.1 coordinate 87,408, forward strand.
GACGATCAGCACCGAGAGCACCGGATTGCGCTTGTGCGGCATCGCGGACGAGCCGCCCCGGCCCGCGCCGGCCGGTTCGGCCACCTCGTCCACCTCGGTCTGCCCGAGCAGCACGACGTCCCCGGCGAACTTGCCCAGCGCGCCGGTGACCTGCGCGAGCGCGCCGGCCAGGTCCAGGATCGGAGTGCGCAGCGTATGCCAGGGCAGCACCGGTTCGGCCAGCGCGAGCTCGGCGGCGAACGGCGCGAGCAGCGCGATCCCGTGCCCGCCGAACGCGGCCAGCGTGCCCGCCGCGCCACCGAGCTGCGCGGGCAGCGCGGCGCGCACCGCGCGGGTGCGCGTGTAGGCGTCGGTCGCCAGAACACACCACCCGGCGGCCTTGAGCCCGAAGGTGGTCGGTACCGCGTGCCGGCCCAGCGTGCGCCCCGCCAGCACCGTGTCCCGGTGCCGCTCGGCGAGGTCGGCCAGCGCGGCGGCGGTCCGGGCCAGGTCGGGCAGGGTCGCCTCCAGGGCGCGGGCGGCCACCAGCATCGCGGCACTGTCCACGATGTCCTGGCTGGTCGCGCCCAGGTGCACGTGCTCGGCGGCGACCGGGTCGATCGCCCGGACGGCCGCGGTCAGGTCGTGCACCAGCGGGACGACCGGGTTGCCCGCGCCACGCGCCCGGCGGGCCAGGTCGACCGGGTCGAACCCGGCTCGGGAGCCCGCCTCGATCGCCGCGACGGAGCCGGCCGGGATCAGCCCGATCCGGGCCTGCGCCCGGGCCAGCGCGACCTCGACGTCGAGCAGGGCCCGCAGGTGCGCCGCGTCGCTCGTGACCGCCTCGACCGCGGTCCCGGCCCGGACCGGCTCCAGCAGTCCGGCGTCGAACGAAGGGGCGTCGAACTCAGCGTCAAACAGCAAGGAAAACGGTCTCCTGCTCGCCCTGGATGTGCACGTCGAAGCGGTAGGAACCGGATTCCTCCCGCACGGCGATCAGCGTCTCATGCCGCGTCGCCGGAACCACCGAGAAGAGCGGGTCCGCGTGGCGGTCGTCCTCGGGGAAGTACACGCGGGTGACCGCCCGGCGCAGCATGCCGCGCGCGAACACCGACATCGCCAGGTACGGATTCGCGTCGGCGCTCGGCGCGCCGGGCCGCACCGTGGTGAACGCGTACCTCCCGAGCCGGTCCACCGCCGCGCGCCCCCACCCGGTGAACGTGGCGCCGTCGCGCGCGAACGAGCCCGGCGCGCGCGGCAGCCGGCCCGCCGGGTCGGCCTGCCAGATCTCCAGGACGGCGTCCGGGACGGGTACGCCCGCGCCGTCGTACACACTCCCGTGCACCCGGATCGCGCCCGGGGTGTGCGCCGGGACCAGGTCCGGGCCACCCGCGTAGGGCAGCGCGTAGCCGAAGAACGGCCCGACGGTCTGCGACGGGGTGAGCCCGCCGTCCCGATTCGGCGTGCCGCCGTTCGCGTCGGTCGGCCAGGTGTTCATCGATCCTCCGTCGGGGTGGCGCTCGCGCCGCCGAGCACGATGTCCCACCGATAGCCGAGCGCCCATTCGTTCTCGGTGGTGTCCATGTCGAACGCGGCGATCATCCGGCGCCGCGCCTTGTCGTCGCGGACCGAGTTGAAGATCGGGTCGTACTCGAACAGCGGGTCGCCGGGGAAGTACATCTGGGTGACCAGGCGCTGGGTGAAGGCGGTGCCGAACAGCGAGAAGTGGATGTGCGCGGGACGCCAGGCGTTGTGGTGGTTGCGCCAGGGGTACGCACCGGGCTTGACCGTGACGAAGCGGTAGTTGCCCTCGGCGTCGGTGAGGCAGCGCCCGGCGCCGGTGAAGTTCGGGTCCTGCGGCGCCGGGTGCCGGTCGCCTCGATGTCGGTAGCGGCCCGCCGCGTTCGCCTGCCACACCTCGACGAGTTGGTCGCGCAGCGGGCGGCCGGACTCGTCGAGGACCCGGCCGGTGACGACGATCCGCTCGCCGAGCGGTTCGCCGACGTGTTGCCGGGTGAGGTCGAAGTCGAGCGGGTGTACGTCGGCGACGCCGAACACCGGTCCGGTGAGCTCGGTGTCGCCACTCGGCGGGAGCACCAACGGCTTTCGGGGGCTGCGCAGTTCGGTGCTCTTGTAGGCGGCGAAGTCGAACTCCGGCAGTCGGAGCGGAGGTTGCCGACGGGAGGATCCGCCGACGGGATGGTGCGGGGCGGCGAGGGGCCGCGGTTGTGGGCTTTTCATGGGCGGGTCCTCACTTCTCCAGCGTGACGGCGAGGCCCTGGCCGACGCCGATGCACAGCGCGGCCATCCCGAAGCCGGCGCCGCGCCGGTGCAGTTGGTGGGCGAGCGTGCCCAGCACCCTGGCACCGGACGCGCCGAGTGGGTGGCCGAGGGCGAGCGCGCCGCCGAGCGGGTTGATCGAGGCCGGGTCCAGGTCGGCCCATTCGCCCAGGCAGGCCAGCGCCTGGGCGGCGAACGCCTCGTTGAGTTCGAGCACGTCCAGGTCGGCGAAGCCGCGACCGACCTTGGCCAGCGCGCGGCGGCCGGCCTCGACCGGGCCGATGCCGAAGTACTGCGGTTCGACGGCGTGCACACCGCTCGCGGTGATCCGGGCCAGCGGTTCGCGGCCGAGTTCGCGCAGACCCGCCGCGTCGGTGACCAGGACCGCGGCGGCGCCGTCGTTGAGCGGTGAGGCGTTGCCGGCGGTGATCGTGCCGTCCGGTCGGAACGACGGCTTCAACGTCGCCAGCACCTCGGGCGTGCTGCCGGGCCTGATCGACTCGTCCCGGGAGAGTTCGACGCCGGCAACCGGCACCACCTCGTCGGCGAACGCGCCGGCCGTCCACGCGGCGTCGGCCCGGGCGTGCGACGCGGCCGCGTAGGCGTCCTGCGCCTGTCGGGTCACCCCGTACTTCGCGGCGAGTCCCTCGGTGGCCTCGCCGAGGCCGACGGTCCACTCGGCGGGCATCCTCGGGTTGACCAGCCGCCAGCCGAGCGTGGTCGAGTGCAGCGTCTCGTGGCCGGCCGGATAGCCCTTGCCCGGCTTGGCCAGCACCCACGGCGCGCGCGACATCGACTCGACCCCGCCCGCGAGCACGATGGACGCGTCGCCGACCGCGACGGCGCGCGCGGCCTGGATCACCGCCTCCAGGCCGGATCCGCACAGCCGGTTGACCGTCACGCCGGGCACCGAGGTGGGCAGCCCGGCCAGCAGCACAGCCATCCGCGCCACGTCCCGGTTGTCCTCGCCGGCCCCGTTGGCGGCGCCGAACACGACGTCGTCGATCCGCGCGGGGTCCAGTCCGGGCGAGCGGTCGACCAGTGCGCGCAGCACGGTCGCGGCCAGGTCGTCCGGCCGCACCCCGGCGAGCGCGCCGCCGTAGCGCCCGATCGGCGTTCGTACGGCGTCCACGAGATAGACGTCCCTGAGCCCGTTCATCCGGTCTCCCCTGTGGCGGCGGCTGCGATGTCCTACCGCACAAGGTGCCCGGTCGGGCCGGGTCGGACGCCGGTCGTCTTCCGCTCACCGGAAGCCGGCGGTCCGGATCGCGCCCGGTCTCCCCCGGTCTCGGCCCAGCCCGCTCTCGTGTCGGATTCCGCGCCGGCCCGGGTGCGGGATTCTTTGCCCGCCCGCGACCACCGTGCCGGGGCCGCGCCGCTAACCTCTGATCGCCCCGTCGCGTCGGCGGCGGCGGCCCTACGGGGAGAGGTAACGCGCATGGCGGTCCGCAAGGCGACGATGCAGGGACAGATCGCGGAAGCGGTGGCCGCGGCCAATCCGGGCGACCAACCACTCTCCACGATGTTCGTGGTGCGCGGCCCGAACCCGATGTTGTTCGCGCTCTTCGGTGCGATCGGCGCGCTGATCGGGGCGTCGATGTCCGACTACTACTTCCTCACCGTCACCCGGCAGGGCGTGATGTTCCACCGCGCGAGCGCGCTGTCCAGCCGCCCCAAGGAACTCGCCTACGCACTGACCCACGCGCAGGCCGGCGCGCTGCTCTCCGACCTGAAGATCAACACGACCTGGAGCCGGATGTTCTTCCTGTTTCCCGGCAAGGACAAGCCCGCCAAGCTCAACTTCCCGCGTCCGTGGCGCACCGAGGGCGAGTGGATCTTCCGCTTCCTCACCGACGCGTACGCGGCCTCCGGGGCGCCCCAGCAGGCGTACGGCGCCCAGGTGCCCCCGCAGTACGCGCCGCAGCAGCACCAGTACCCGGGGCAGGCGCCGCAGGCCCCCATGGCCCCGAACCACCCCCCGGCCCCGCCGGTCGGGTACCCGGGCCAGGCACCGAACCCGTACCCGGCCGGCCCGCCGCCGCAGCCGGGCGGCCCCTACCCCGGCTGAACCCGGCCGGGCGCGACCGCCGCGGCGCGACCGCCGGCCGCGGCCGATCGCCCTAGCCGCGCAGTGGCATCGGAAGCGGTACGGCGGGCAGGCCGTCGATGCTCGCCACGTTGTACGGCTTGCCGGCGGTGTACTCGACGAACTCCTCGTCGGTCTTGCGGGACATGAACTCGTCGTGCAGCGTCCGCTCCTCGCGGTAGTCCATGAACGGGACGGCGTAGCCGCAGGTGTCGCTGACCAGATTCGCCCGCACGACCACCACCGCGCGCAGTCCGGCCGCGTCCGCGTCGCCGAACCGGGCCACCAGATCGGCGAAGCGCGGGTCGTCGCGGAAGACCGCCTCGCCCACCCCGTGCACCCGGACGATCTTCGGCGGTCCCTCGAACGCACACCACATCAGCGTGATCCGGCCGTTCTCCCGCAGGTGCGCGATGGTCTCCGCATGGCTGCCGCCGAAGTCCAGATAGGCCACGGTGCGTTCGTCGAGCACGGCGAGCGTGCCGGCGCGGCCCTTGGGTGACACGTTCACGTGCCCGTCCTCGGCGAGTGGCGCGCTCGCCACGAAGAAGACCGGCTGCGCCTCGATGAACTTCCGCAGGCGGTCTTCTATCCGCGTATATGTCTTTCCCATGTCCGCATTATCCGAGCCGACCCCGATCGACCCCATCGCGTCATCCGATCGTCTCGGTCCGTGGACGATCGGATCCCACTCCTCGGATAACATCGGCCGCCTCCCGCCCGCCGGCCCGCACGTCGGTGCGTCGGCGCGTCAGCACGCCCGCACCGCCGCCCGCACCCGCGCCAGCGCGGTCGGTGCCACCGAGACCGCGTCGCAACCGAGCCGGACCAGATGCGGCAGCACCGCCGGATCCGCCGCCGCGTCCCCACACAGCGAGACCGCGCGACCGCGCGCGTGCCCCGCCCGGATGGTCTGCGCGATCGCGTCCAGCACCGTCGGATCGGCCGCCGAGGCCGGCGTCAGGCGCGGGTCGTCCCGGCTCAGCCCGAGCAGCCGCGAGGTCAGGTCGTTGGTGCCCAGGGCCAGGAAGTCGGCGTGCTCGGCGAGATCGTCCACTTGGGCGAGCACCTGCGGCAGTTCCACCATCGCGCCCAGCGGCGGCGGCGCGAGGCCCAGGTACGCGCACGCGTCGGCGAGCAGACCCCGGACGTGCTTGATCCGCCGCGGGTGATCGACCATCGGCAACAGCAGCGCGACCTCGACACCGGTATCCGCCGCCGCGCGCATGATCCCGCGCAACTGCGCGGTCAGCGCGTCCGGTCCGGGCAGGGTGATCCGCCGGTCGTGCAGGAACGGCGGCCGCTTGTCGCCGGTGAAGTCGAGGGTGCGCACCACCACCGGCCCCGGCGGCACCGAGGCCAGCACCGGCGTCAACATCGCCACGTGCCGCTCCTCGTCGGGCCAGCCGGACTCCTCGGCCAGGAAAGGGAGTTCGGTACGCAGCAGGCCCACCCCCTCGGAGCCCGCCTCGACCGCCGCGATCGCGTCGGTAACGGTCGCGACGTTCGCCCGCACCCGGATCCGCCGCCCGTCCCGGGTCATCGCCTGGCCGGCACCGCCCCCGGGCACCCGCCGTTGTGCCGGGATCGTCCGCACCCGCGCACCGGCGTTGGCCTCGACCGTGCCCGCCTCACCGTCCACCAGGATCAGGTCCTCGGCGAGCTCGGCCAGCGCCGCGATCGGGATGCCGAGCACCAGCGGAATCCCCAACGAGCGGGCCACGATGGCCAGATGCCCGGTCTGCCCGCCACGCTCGGAGATTGCCGCGGCCGGTCGGGCGCCGCGCAGCAGGTCCAACGCGGCCAGTTCCGCGCCGACCAGCACCGCCGGTGCCCCGCCCGGGAGTTGCCCGCTCGTGGGGTCCTCGCCACGCAGTAGCGCCTCGGCCTGACGACCCACGTCGCGCACGTCCACCGCGCGCTCGGCGAGCAGTTCGTCGTCGAAGCCGGCCACCAGGTCCGCGAACTCGCGCACGGCCTCGGCCAGCGCGTCGATCGGCGCCAGGCCCGCCGCGAGGTGTCGGGCAGCGCCGTCGCGCAGTTCCCGGTCGCGCGCGATCAACGCGGCGAACTCGACGATGTCGGCCTCCGCCGACCGCCCTCGGGTCCGCAACGCCCCGGCCAGGTCGTCCATGTGCCGGGCCACGGTGTCCAGCGCCTCCGGGATGCCGGTCGGCGCGGCGGGGGCGACCGCGCCGCCCGATCCCGCGACACGTGCCGGCACGAGGCGGCCGACCGCCGAACCGGGCGCGGCTCCCGTGCCGCGAAGTACCACGCTCACGCGACGCCCGCGCGGTCGTGGCCGGCCCAGTGCAGCTCTCCCACGGTGCGTCCCCTTCTTCCCTCTTCGTCCAACCCGCCGCACGTCGGCACGCGCGCTTGTGGGCACGCGAGTTCGACCCGACGAAAGACAACCGCCCGGTCTCCCGTCACAGTCTGCTGGACGCGCGGACCGTGTCCAGCCGAGTCGCGCACAAAGGGGGCGGATGGGGACGGTGGGACATGCGGCAGGGGAAGTGGGGAAAGCGCTCCGGGAGTCGGCTCGCGGCTCGGTCGACACGGCCCGACCCGGGCTCGTGCACCGAGCTCGTCCGCCCGGTCGAGCCCGGCCGGGAGTCGGCTCGCGGCTCGGTCGGGTTCGGCCGACCTCAGCCGGGCTCGTCCGCCTCGCGGAAGCGAACGGCGGAGAGGTCGTCGACGAAGCGGCCCATCAGCGTACCGAGCGTGGCGAGATCCTCGTCCGTCCAGCCGGACAGCGCCTCCTCGAAGTGCCGGTCGCGCACCCGACGGAGCCGACGCACCACACCGCGCCCCTTGGGGGTGAGCCCGACCCGGGTGATCCGACCGTCGCGCGCGTCGGTGGTACGGGTAACCAGCTCGTCCGCCTCCAGCTTGCGCAGCTCCCGGCTGACCAAGGACATGTCCATCCGGGCCAGTTTGGCCAGGTCGCCGATCGCCAGCCCGCCGCCGCCCGCCTGCAACCGGGTCAACAACACCACCGCGGGCTGGGAGACCTGCGCGCGCGAGGCACTGGTCAGTTCGCCGTGCACGCGGCGGCTCTGCTGGAGCCGGATCAGGCGTTCCAGCGCGGTCTGGACGTGGTGCCGCGACTCGTGTCGTTCCGGAGGAGTGGGCGACTCGGCTGACGGGGGCACTGGACGAGTCCTCCAGGAGGGGAACAACGCCATACGGTTTCGTATGGCGGAGGCGGGCGTTCCACAGTCTAGGTGCGCACCCCGACCTCACAGAAGGTAATTGATGGAGTCCAGCATTGACACGTGTAGGGGCCGGTGGTTGGCTGCGCGCGGCAAGATCGACGCCGCGAGCACCCGCCGCCGTCGAGCCCATCGACCACCCCGGGGGACCAGCGTGTTCGCACTCGACGGCAGGACGGCACTGGTCACCGGCGCGGGCCAAGGCGTCGGCGCGGGCATCGCCCGTCTGCTCGCCGCACAGGGTGCGATCGTCGCGGTGAACGACCTGGACGCCGAGCGCGCCGAGCACACCGCGGAGACGATCCGGGCCGCCGACGGTCGCGCCTTCGCCGCGGTGTTCGACGTGACCGACGCCCGGGCCGCGCTCGCCGCCGTGCGGGCCTTCGAGCGGGCGGTCGCGCCGATCGACATCCTGGTCAACAACGCGGGCAACGGCGGCGCCGAGGGCTTCCGCCCGACCGTGTTCCGCCGAAGCGTGCCCGAGGACTGGCAACGCTTCGCCGACGTCAACCTGTTCGGCGTGATGGCCTGCACCAAGGCGGTACTGGACGGGATGTGCGCACGCCGCTTCGGCCGGGTGATCACCATCGCCTCCGCCGCCGGCGTGAGCGGGCAGAAATTCGGCATCTCGCTGTACGGGGCCGCGAAGGGCGGCGCCATCGCGTTCATGCGTCACCTCGCGATGGAGAGCGCGCGCGACGGCGTCACCGCCAACACCATCGCGCTGGGCCTGATGGACCCCCGCCCCAGCGGCCGCGAACTCGCGCACACCGCCGACCAGGCCGCACACATCCCGGTGGGCCGGCTGGGCACCCCCGAGGACGCGGGCGCGGCCTGCGTCTTCCTCGCCTCGGACGAGGCCGCGTGGATCACCGGCCAGACGATCCAGGTGAACGGCGGCGCGATCACCACCTGAGAGCCCTGGATCGGCGGACGCATGTGTGCTGCACTGATATCCGAACCCGCGAGTAACAACGCGTGATCGGAGTGACGGCATGGCAGCCGAGGCGGCTGGACCGAGCACGACCGACCCCAACCCCAGGACCTGGCCCACCGAGGTCCCGCTCGCCGATCTGGACTTCTGGTCGGGCCCGTTGGCGGACCGCGAGGCGGGCTTCGCGCGGCTGCGCGACTCGTGGCCGATGCCGTACTACCCGGAACCGGAGAGCCCGCTGGAGCCCGGCCCCGGCTTCTGGGCACTGACCCGACACGCGGACGTCGCGGAGGCGACCCGCCGCCCGGAGGACTTCTGCTCGAGCCGCGGCGCGACCCACATCCCCGACTTCCCACCGGGGTTCGGCGAGTTCTTCGGATCGATGATCGAGATGGACGATCCCCGGCACCAGCGACTGCGCCGGATCGTCGCGCGCACGTTCACGCCCAGGATGATCAAGAAGTTCGCGGACGACGTGGACCGCACCGCCCGCACCATCGTCGACGAGGTGGCCGAACGCGGCTCGTGCGACTTCGTCACCGACGTCGCGGCCCGACTGCCGCTGCGGGTCATCTGCGACATGATGGGCGTGCCGGAGCGGGACCACCGGTTCGTCTTCGACCGCTCCAACGTGATCCTGGGCGTCGCGGACCCGGAGTACGTCCCACAGGAGGGCGGCGGCCACATCGAGGCGCTGCTCACCGCGGGCGCCCAACTCGCCGAACTGATGAAGGACCTGGCCGAGTTCCGGCGCGGCACACCCACCGAGGACGTCACCTCGGCGCTGGTGAACGCGGAGATCGACGGGGAGAGTCTGACCGGGGACGAACTCGCCTCCTTCTTCATCCTGTTGCTCACCGCCGGCAACGAGACCACCCGCAACGCGATCTCGCACGGGTTGTCGCTGCTGACCCGGAATCCGGACCAACAACGGCTCTGGCTCAGCGACTTCGAGCGGTGCGCGCCGACCGCCGTGGAGGAGATCGTCCGGCTCGCCTCGCCCGTGGTGTGGATGCGGCGAACGGCCACCAGGGACACCGAACTCAACGGCAAACGGGTGCGCGACGGCGACAAGTTGCTGCTGTACTACTGGTCGGCGAACCGCGACGAGGCCGTGTTCGCCGACCCGGGTCGGTTCGACGTCACCCGCGACCCGAATCCGCACGTCGGCTTCGGCGCCCGCGGGCCGCACTTCTGCCTGGGCGCGCACCTGGCCCGCCGGGAGATCACGCTGCTGTTCCGGGAGTTGCTGACCCGGCTGCCGGACATCCGAGTGGTCGGCGAGCCGCTGCGGTTGCGCTCCAGCTTCATCAACGGCATCAAACACATGGACTGCGAGTTCACACCGGCTTCTCGGGCTTGACCGCCGACCCGGGCTCGGCGCCCGAGCCGGGCTCCTCGCCTGCCCCGGAGCCCGCCCCGGAGCCTGAGCCGGACTCCGCACCCGACTCCGACTCGGCGTCGGGTGCGGCATCCACCTCGGCATCCGACGCGGTCCCGGCCTCGGCCGACCCGGGCTCGGCATCCGACTTCGACGCGGCCTCCGCCTCGGACTCGCTCTCCACCCCGGGCCCGTCCCCCGACTCCGGCTCTCCCGCCGACTCGTCTTCGGAGCCGGCGGTCTCACCCGAGACCGACACCGGTGCCGAAGCCGAGCCCCGCGCCGGAGCCGGAGGCACCGACCCCGAACCCGCCGCGGCAGCCGTCGGATCGATCAACGCGTCGATCTGCTCGGCGGCCGGCAACTCGCCCTCCGGCGTCACCGCGTCCACCACCCCGGGCAACGTCGCGGCGAGCGCCGCCGCGGTCTCCTCCTTGGTCATCCCCGCCTCGCCGGCCAGCCGGACCATCTCGTCCTCGCCGAGCGCGTCGGTGATCTCCTTGCCGCTCACCGGCTGGTTGCGTCCGGTCTCCACCCAGGACTTGGCCTGGTCGCCCAGGCCGCCGGCCTGAAGGCGCTGCATCAGCGCGCCGAGGCCGCCCGAGTCGCCCTGCTTGGTCAGCATGCCCAACACGACCCGTACGAGTCCCTGGTGGCCGCTGCCGCCCCGTCCACCGAGGAGCCCGCCCAGCAGGCCGTCGAGTCCACCGGGAACGTCCATTCCGCCGCCGCTCATCCGTCCACTCCCTGCGCAGGTCGCCATATCCGGCTCTCATAGTGGGGTAAATAGGACACTACTTCGCGGTGGGCACGTCGGCGGTACACCCATCGGGGGCACGAAGGCACCCTCTCCGGCGGACCGGGGCTCCCCACCCGGCCCACCGGCGAGGCCGGGGGCGCACGTCAGCGGGTCGGGTCGAACAACACCTTGAGGCAGCCGTCCGTGCGGTCGGCGAAGGTGCGATATCCACTCGCCGCCTCGGTCAGCGGCAGCCGGTGGGTGAACACGTCCACCGGCACCAGCCGCCCGTGCCGGATCAGCGGGATCAGCGTGGGCCAGGTGGCGGCGACCGGCGCCGTACTGAAGCGCAGCGTGACGTTGCGGATGATCAGCAGCGGAACCGCGAGCGGGAACGCGAAGTTGGCGTCCACGCCGACCACCGAGACCGTGCGCGAGGTACGCACCGAGGAGATCGCGGCGGCCAGCGTCGCGTCCTGACCGACCGCCTCGATCACCGCATCCGCACCCCGCCCGCCGGTCGCCGCCATCACCTGCTCGACCAGGTCGCCCCGGGTCCCGTCGATCGGCTCCGCGCCCAGCCGCTCGGCCATCGCCAGCCGCTCGGGCACCCGGTCCGCGGCCAGGATCCGTCCCGCGCCGAGCACCTGCGCGGCCTGGAGGGCGTACAGCCCGACCGGCCCGAGCCCGATCACCAACACCGTCGCCCCCGGCGTGATGTCGGCCCGGGTCGCCGCCGTCCAGCCGGTCGGCAGCGCGTCGGTGAGCAGCACCGCGTGGTCCGCGGCGAGATCCCGCGGCACCGGCAACAACCACGCGTCGGCGGCCGGGATCGCCACCGCCTCGGCGTGTCCGCCGGGCAGACCGAGGTCACCACCGAGCACCCGCACTCCCCCGCCGACGCAGTCGATCGGGTTGCCCACCGCACAGCCCGCGCACCGTCCGCAGCCCAGCACCGGCGAGACCAGGACCCGATCGCCCACCGCGATCCGGCTCACGTCGGCGCCGGTCTCGATCACCGTGCCCACCACCTCGTGTCCCGGCCGCAGCCCGGCGGCTGGGAACTCGCCCTCGTAGAAGTGCAGGTCCGAGCCGCACACCGCGCTCGCCTCGACCCGCACGACGGCCCCGTCCGGACCGGTGAGCACCGGATCCGGGACCGTCTCCACACTCACGTCCCGGGTTCCGTTGATGACGACGGCGCGCATGTCCACTCCCTGACTGGTTCGCCCACCCGACGCCGGGAAGCACCGGCGCGGTTTGCCGGCGACACGGCCACCGGCGTCGGTAACACTGTTACAGAAGCCGTCGGAAGCCAACCCCCGAGCGGCCTTGATGGGCCCGGCGTGACGTTCGTCCCACGCCCGGCCGACGTCCGCGCACGCGTCGGTAACGTGATCTCCATGTCGCTGTCGCAAGCCCTGCGCGGGCACGCCCGGGGCGCCGTGTCGCGCGCCGCGCACCGAGGCTGGCGCGCGCTGCAACGCGCGGCCTCGATCACCGCGGAGCAGCCCGGCCCGTACCGCTTCCGACGGTTGGGCGCGCGCAGCAAGCTCGCCTTCCCGGTCGGCTCGGTGTTCGGCGAGCAGTGGATCACGGTGGGCGCGGGCTGCATCATCGGCGAGCACGTCACGCTGTCCGCCGGGCTGGCCCCGGGGCACGACCTGGGCACGGCGGCGGTGGTGACCATCGGCGACCGGTGCACGATCGGTCGCGGCAGCCACATCGTCGGACACCGCTCGATCACCATCGCCGACGATGTGTGGACCGGGCCGTACATCTACATCACCGACCAGAACCACAGCTACGCCGACCCGGATCGGCCGATCGGCACCCAGTGGCCGATCAACGACACCGTGGAGATCGGCCCGGGAAGCTGGATCGGCGCGGGCGCGATCATCCTGCCCGGCGCCAAGCTCGGCCGGAACGTGGTGGTCGCCGCGGGCTCCGTGGTCCGCGGCACCGTCCCCGACCACAGTGTGGTCGCGGGCGTACCCGCGAAGGTGGTCCGCCGGCGCACCGAGTCCGGCTGGGACCCGCCGCTGCGACACACTCCCACGCCGCTCCCGGACGGGATCACCCACGACGAACTGGTGGCCCTGCTCACCGAGTACGACGCCTCCGGCGGCCAGTAGCCCCCGGGTTCCACGTGAAACCCCGGGCCGGCGCCCGATCGGCGCCGGCCGTACGGGGGTGGGGTCGCCCGGAGCCGACCCCACCCACCGGGATCAGCGCGACCTCACGCCTTCAGGCCGGACAGGCGCAGTTGCACGCCGACCGCGTCCAACACGCGCGTCTGCTGTCCCCACTGCCAGCCCGGCACCGTCCAGTCCGCGTCCAGCATCGAGATCGACACCGACCCCCTGCCGAGCGCGGTGGTGTCCGCGTTGCGCACCGGCTCGGTCGCGCCGGGCGCCAGGCCCAGGTTCAGCTTGTAGCACGTGTCGCAGGACGGGTCCTTGACGTAGCTCACGGACAACGCGTCGGCCTCGCCCACGTTCGTCATCTCCACCCGGCCGGTCGGCTTCGCCGGATAGTTCACGTTGAGCGTGGTGTGCGCGGGCAGCACCGGCCCGTTCCGCTTGGTCGTGGCCGCGAGCCGGTCCACCAGCCGGGTCGCGAACGTGATCGCCTGCGCCATCTGCGGGAACGGGTTGCGCGGATCGGCGGTGCTGTACTCGGCGCTGAACGCCACCGCCGGGATGCCCTTCTCCGCGGCCGTGATCGAGGCGCCGACGGTGCCCGAGTGGTTGGTGGTCACGCCGATGTTCTGGCCCGGGTTGACGCCGGTGACCACCAGGTCGGGCTTGCGGTCCCGGTACACGTTCGCCAGCGCGAAGGAGATCGCGTCGGCGGGGGTGCCCTCGACCGACCAGATGCCGGGCTCGACCTCACCCGCCTTGACGATCGAACCGGGCGTCGCGTTGATGCCGGTGCCCTTGCCGGACTGGTCGGTGGCGGGCGCGACGATCACCGCGTCGTGCCCGGCCGCCTTGAGCGCCCGCTGGAGGGCGCGGATGAACGGGCCCTGATGTCCGTCGTCGTTGCCCATCAGGATGCTGAGCTTGCGCGGCGCCTGGGTGCCTCGCGCGTCGTCGCTCGCCGCAGCGACGGGCGCGCTCGCCGCGAGCAGTGCGGCGGCGGTGGCGCCGGCCGCGAGGGTGAACACGTGTTTCCTGCCGAACATGGCCATTCTCGTCCTCCGTAGGCAAGAAGGTCCGCACGCCGAGGAGCGTCGAACCACGCGGGTTCGACACCTCGGGTCTCGTGCGTGAAGCGGAACCGACCGCGCGGAACCCGTTATCGACCCAACCGGGCGGCGGGTGAAATTCGGGTCGAACAACGTGTACGGAGGGGTGAATCGGACGGAATGCACCCTGCGATTCGACACGTGTCAGCCGGCGGATAGCGAAAATAGGGTCATCGGTCGGACATTGCAATGGGCGGAGCCGGGTGGTTTCGTCCGGATGCGCGATCCGGGACACGCCCCGGCCCCGTTTGCCCGCCCCGCCGCCCGGGTCTGGCCAAGGCCCGTGCACCGAACGTAATCTGACGAAGCATCAGCCAAGCCGTCCGGCTCGGCCGGGTCGAGTGGGCGGAGCTCCGGATGATCCTGGACGGCAAAACGGTGATCGTCTCGGGCGTGGGGCCGGGACTGGGCCGCCGGGTGGCCCTGGCCGCCGCGCGGGACGGCGCCAACGTGGTGCTCGGCTCGCGCACCGAGGCCAACCTGGTCAAGACCGCCGAGGAGGTCGACCCCACCGGCGAGCGGGTCGCGTGGGCGGTGACCGACATCACCGAGCACGAGACCTGTCACGCGCTGGTCGAGCTCGCGGTGCGGCGGTTCGGCGCGGTGGACGGATTGGTCAACTGCGCCGCCCTGGACACCGTGTTCGGCGGTCTGGAGGCGACCGACTTCGCCGAGTTGCGCCACGTGGTCGAGGTCAACCTGGTCGGCAGCCTGGCGATGACCAAGGCCGCGCTGCCCGCGCTCAAGGCCGCCGGCGGCGCGGTGGTCTTCATCGCCACCCAGTCCCAACTGGTCCCACCACCGCAGGCCCCGCAGATGGCGTACGCCGCGTCCAAGGGCGGGCTCACCTCGGCCACGTACGCTCTCGCCCACGAACTCGGTCCGTACCGGATCCGGGTCAACTCGGTGGCCCCGGGCTGGATGTGGGGACCGCCGGTGGAGAACTTCGTGAACTACCGGGCGCAGGCGTCGGGTGTCCCGGCCGCCGACGTCCTCGCCGGCCTGGTGGCGCCGATGGCCCTGCCCGAAATGGCCACCGACGCCGACGTGGCCGAGGCCGTCGTCTTCTTCCTGTCGGACCGCGCCAAGGCCATCACCGGCCAGATGCTTCTGGTCAATGCGGGCCATGTGGTCCGGTAGCCGCCCCACGCGTGCCACGTGTGGAATTCAACATCATTTCGGTCAAAACGTGCTCAAGCACCACACGTGACACGCCATCTCGTCCCGGGTGTCATCCGAAAAGATCACCGCACGGATAACCACCCCACATCGGGGGCAGGAGATCCGCCATGTTGGGGCTGCCGAACACCATCCACGCGCTTCTCTTCGACCTCGACGGGGTCTTGACCCAGACCGCCAAGGTGCACGGCGTCGCCTGGAAGGAGATGTTCGACCACTTCCTGCGCGAACGCGAAGGCGCCGGCTTCACCCCGTTCGACCCCAGACGGGACTACGACACGTTCGTGGACGGCAAGCCGCGGCTGGACGGCACCCGTTCCTTCCTGGAGTCGCGCGGCATCGAACTGCCCGAGGGCGACGAGGGCGATCCGCCCGGGTCGTTCACCCTGCACGGGCTGAGCAACGCCAAGAACGATCTGGTGCTGCGGCTGATCCACGACCGGGGCGTCGAGGTCTACCCCGGCTCGGTGCGCTACGTGCACGCCGCGCGCGCGGCGGGACTCCCGTGCGCCGTGGTGTCCTCCAGCGCGAACTGTGAGGACGTGCTGCGTGCGGCCGACATCCACGACCTGTTCGACGCGATCGTGGACGGCGTGGTGGCCAAACGCGACCACCTGAAGGGCAAGCCCGCGCCGGACACCTTCCTGGCAGGCGCCCGGGCCCTGGGCGCGGACCCGGCGCACGCGGCCGTGTTCGAGGACGCGTTGGCCGGCGTCGCGGCCGGTCGGGCGGGCGACTTCGGCCACGTGATCGGCGTGGACCGGGTCGGTCAGGCCGAGGAACTGCGCAGGCACGGCGCGGACGTGGTCGTATCGGATCTCGACGAACTGCTCGACGGCGCGACCGGCGACCCGTCGAGCACGCGGACCACGGCGGAAGGCACGGCATGACGACCGGACACCCCTACACGATCGAGCCGTGGGGGATCACCGAACAGACCCTCGACCTGGACCACCTGCCCCAGTCCGAGTCGGTGTTCGCCCTCTCCAACGGCCACATCGGGCTGCGCGCCAACCTCGACGAGGGCGAGCCGCACGGCCTGCCCGGCACCTACCTCAACGGTGTCTTCGAACTGCGCCCACTGCCCTACGCGGAGGCCGGGTACGGCTACCCCGAATCCGGCCAGAGCGTCATCAACATCACCAACGGCAAGATCATCCGACTCCTGGTCGACGACGAGCCGTTCGACCTGCGCTACGGCCAGACCCAGGACCACGAGCGCTCGATCGACTTCCGCGAAGGCGTCCTGCACCGCCGCGCGTTGTGGACCTCGCCGGCCGGCCGCACCGTCCGGGTCACCTCCAAGCGGCTGGTCTCGCTCACCCAGCGCTCGATCGCCGCGATCGAGTACGAGATCGAGCCGATAGACGGCCCGGCCCGGATCGTGCTCCAGTCGGAGCTGGTCACCAACGAGGAACTGCCGCTGCCCAACGCCGATCCGCGCGCGGCCGCCGTGCTGGAGGCACCGCTGCGCCCCGAGGAGCACACGCACAACGGCAGCAAGGCGATCCTGGTACACCGCACCGAACACAGCGGCCTGCGGGTCGCGGTCGGCATGGACCACGAGATCGACGGTCCCGAGAGCATGTACGTGGAGACCGAGAGCTCCGCCGACCTGGCCCGGTTCAGCGTGACCACGGTGCTCGACCGCGGACAGAAGCTGCGGATCGTCAAGTACATCGCGTACGGCTGGTCCTCCACCCGCTCGCTGCCCGCGCTGCGCGACCAGGTCGCCGCCGCGCTGACCGCCGCGCGATACACCGGGTGGCACGGTCTGGTCGACGAGCAGCGCGGCTGGCTCAAGCGATTCTGGGACAACTCGGACATCGAGGTCGAGGGCGACGTCGAGCTGCAACAGGCCGTGCGGTTCGCGATGTTCCACGTGCTCCAGGCCGGCGCCCGGGCCGAGGAGCGGGCGATCCCGGCGAAGGGACTGACCGGGCCCGGGTACGACGGGCACTGCTTCTGGGACACCGAGGTGTTCGTCCTGCCGGTGCTCACCTACGGGCTGCCGCACGCGGTCGCCCAGGCGCTGCGCTGGCGGCACTCGACGCTGCCGCTGGCCCGCGAGCGCGCGGCGCAACTGGGGCTCAAGGGCGCGCTGTTCCCGTGGCGGACCATCCGCGGCGAGGAATGCTCCGGCTACTGGCCCGCGGGCACCGCCGCGTTCCACATCGGCGCGGACATCGCGGTCGCCGTCGCGCGCTACGTGCGCGCCACCGGAGACCGGGATTTCGAGCGCGACTTCGGCCTGGAGATCCTGGTCGAGACGGCGCGCATGTGGCGCTCGCTCGGCCACCACGACGCGGCCGGCCTGTTCCGGATCAACGGGGTGACCGGCCCGGACGAGTACAGCGCGCTCGCCGACAACAACGTGTTCACGAACCTGATGGCGCAGTCCAACCTGCTCGCCGCGGCCGACGCGGTCGCGCGCCACCCGCACGAGGCCCGCGCGCTGGGGGTGAACACCGAGGAGACCGCGAGCTGGCGCGACGCGGCGCACGCGATGTACATCCCCTACGACGAGGACCTGGGTGTGCACCCGCAGGCCGACGGGTTCACCAAGCACCGGATCTGGGACTTCGAGAACACCCCGCCCGACCACTATCCGCTGATGCTGCACTACCCGTACTTCGACATCTACCGCAAGCAGGTGGTCAAGCAGGCCGACCTGGTGCTGGCGATGCAGGTGCGCGGCGACGCGTTCACCGACGAGCAGAAGCGCCGCAACTTCGACTACTACGAGGCGCTGACCGTGCGCGACTCGTCCCTGTCGGCCTGCACCCAGGCGGTCATGGCGGCCGAGGTCGGCCATCTCGAACTGGCTCTGGACTACACCGCCGAAGCCGCCCTGATGGACCTGCACGACCTGGCCAAGAACACCAAGGACGGCCTGCACATGGCTTCCCTGGCGGGCACCTGCACGGCGCTGGTCGCGGGCTTCGGCGGGCTGCGCGACCACGGCGAGTGCATGTCCTTCAAGCCGCGCCTTCCGGTCGGCCTGACCGGCCTGGCCTTCTCCCTGTCGGTGCGCGGCGCCCGGCTGCGGGTGGAGACCACCCACGATCACACCACGTACACGCTGCGCGAGGGCGACGAACTGGCGATACTGCACCACGGCGAGAAGCACCTGCTGGTCCCGGGCAAGCCGATAACGCTCGACATCCCCCAGCTCGCCCGCGACGTGCCGCCCGGCCAGCCCATGGGCCGCGTCCCGGTGCACCGCCAGACCGCCCCCGACACCCACCCCACGGGCCCCAGCCCGAGCTGACCGATCCCCCGGCACACGCCGGGCCGGCCCCGACGCCGGCCCGGCGTCCGTCGTTCCCGGCTTGGCCGGCGCCGAACACCCCTGGCCTTGACGTCCACGTCAAGGTCTACCGTTTCGGACATGCGCATCGGAGAACTGGCGGAGCGCGCGGGGACCAGCACCCGAACCCTGCGCTACTACGAGCAACGCGGCCTGCTGTCGGCTCGGCGCAACAGCAGCGGGTACCGCGACTACGACGAGGACGACGCCCGACTGGTGCGCGAGATCCGCGCGCTCCTGCGCATCGGCTTCGACCTGGAGGAGACCCGTCCGTTCGTCGAGTGCCTGCGCGCCGGGCACGACGCGGGCGACGAGTGCCCCGCGTCGGTGGCGGTCTACCGCCGCAAACTCGCCGAACTCGACGCGTGCATCGACCGCATGCGGGGCATCCGGGCCCATCTGGCCGCCCAACTCGACCAGACCGAGCGCGCGCACGGCGCGATGGACGACGCCACGAACCCGTATGCCGCGAGCCGGTATGCCGACCGGGCACCGACGCCGGCCGCCTCGGCCGCCGCCGGCCTGCCCGACCCGCCGGAGCCCCGCTGCGCGCTGACCGCCGGCCCGCTCACCAAGGAGTCCTGATGACCACGAACGTGCACGACGCCACCGACGCCGACTTCGACACCGCCGTACTGGGCGCCGACCGCCCGACCCTGGTCGAGTTCACCGCCGACTGGTGCGGCCCGTGCCGGCAGATGGCCCCGGTGCTGGAGGAGATCGCGATCGAGGAACCGGGCCTGGCCGTGGCCAAGCTCGACGTCGACCGCAACCCGGGCACCGCGGCCCGCTACGGAGTGTTGTCCATGCCGACCTTCATGGTCTTCAGCGGCGGCGAACCGGTGCGGCAGTTCGTCGGCGCCCGGCCCAAGCGCCGGATCCTGGCCGAACTCGCCGACGTGCTCGGGCAGAACCCCGCCGCCGCTCGATAGATTCCGGGGATGGCCATCCCCCGCCGGATCACCTTCACCACCGACTACGGGCTCGCCGACGGCTTCGTGGCCGCCTGCCACGGCGTGATCGCCGGCATCGCGCCGGACGTACCCGTCGTGGACGTGAGCCACCTGGTGCCGCCCGGCGACGTGCGGCGCGGCGCGCTCGTGCTGGCGCAGACCCTGCCGTGGTTCCCGGCGGGCACCGTGCACATCGCGGTGGTCGACCCCGGCGTGGGCACCGCCCGCCGGGCGATCGTGCTGCGCGCCGGCGGGCACCTGCTGGTGGGACCGGACAACGGCCTGCTCCTGTGGGCCGCGCGCGAGCTGGGCGGTGTGCGGGAGATCCGCGAGATCGCCGATCCCGCGCTCACCCTGGCGAAGGTCTCCCGCACCTTCCACGGTCGCGATGTGTTCGCGCCGGTGGCCGCCCACCTCGCGCTGGGCACGCCGGTCGCCGAGGTGGGCCCGGTCGTGACCGACCCGGTCCGGCTGCCCGAGCCGATGCCCGGCGAGGTGCTCGCGGTGGACCACTTCGGCAATGTGCAACTCGCGTACGCGGTCTCCGACTTCGCCGGCGCCGACGCGCTGCGGATCGAGGTGGGCGGGCACACGTACCGGGTCCCGTTGCGGAGCACTTTCGGCGATGTGCCCTCGGGGGAACTCGTCGGCTACCAGGACTCCGCCGAACTGCTGGCGATCTCGGTCAACGGCGGCGACGCGGCCCGGCTGCTGGGCCTGCGGGCCGGCGACCGGGTCGGCGTTTCGCCCGCTACTTGAGGTTCGGCTGCTGGTTCTCGAACCAGACCTGGTCCAGCGCCGCCTTGCAACTGTCCGCGGGCGCGCACGCGAGGGAGACGTCGTTCGAGCCCTCGTTGAGCTGCACCATGTTCCAGGTGCCGGTGACGCTGGTCGACGTGCCGTAGTTCTTGAGCTTCACCTTGTTCGTGGTGTCCTTGCCGTTCACCAGGATCGACAGATTCTGTTCCTTGGAGCCCGCGTTGAGGAACTTCACGGCCAGGTAGTACGTGCCCTTCTTGGGCACCTCCACCTTCCAGGTGATGCTCGACCCCGAGGCCGACATGTCCAGCATGCCCTTGCCCGAGGAGTTGGCCACGCCGGGAACCTGGACCGCGCCACCGCCGGGCGAAGCCTCCTCCGCCTCCAGCACGGCGAACTTGCCGCCGGGTGCCGTCGACGGCGCGCTGGAGGGCGACGCGGTCTGCGACGGGGCCGCACTGCTCTGGCCGCCGCTGGGCGTGGTCGGCGACTTCGCCTTGTCGTCCTTGTCGTCGCCGCGGGTCATCAGCACGGCCGCGACCACCGCGACCACGAGCACGATCGCCACCGCCGCGCCGATCACCGCGCCGCGTCCGCCGCCCCCACTGCCGCCGCGCGGCGGCGGGGACTGCGGCGGGGGCTGCGCGCCGCCGTGTTCGTGCTGCGCCGGGATCGCCGCCTGGGGCTGCGTGTGTGCGGGCGGCGGGTAGCTCATCTGCCCGACCTGCACGTATTGCGGCATCATCCGATTGGCGGAAGAACCGTACGCACCGGTTGTCCCTGTCCCCTCGGCTGCTTCCTCACCCGGCGCCGGCCGATAGAGGTACCCGTACGGGTCTTCAGGTTCACCGTTGGTACCCGCCGTCATCGGGTAGTCCTCCCTACGTTCGCCAGGCCAAGCTTTGTCAATACCAGGCATCACACTAACGGGCGATGGGCGGGACAAGTGGCGTTGTCCGAGTGACGGGACTGTCACGAAAAGGCCCTACTGATGCGTATGGCGACCGGTCGCAGACCCGTTTCCGGTCCGTTCACGCCCGTGTCACCCGACCCGAGCCACCCATCGATTCGGTGACCGAATTCACCCGTGACGCCCAATACGTCCACCGCCATGGCGGTGGCCCGCGCCAGGGCCGGACCGCCGACCGCCGCCCACCCGAGCCGAGCCGGCCCGCACGGTGCCCGCGGCGACCCTGGGCCTAGCCCGCCCGGCGCTGGGCCCGGTCGCGACGGCGCTTGTTCGCGTACATGTGCTCGTCCGCGATCCGCAGCAGATCCTCGGGCTCGGCGGCCTCCTCCGCCCAGCCGATCCCGAAGCTCGCACCCTCCAGCGGCACCGCCAGGCCCTCGGCCGGGATCGGCACGGACAGCGCGCGACGCAGCCGCACCGCCATCTCCTCGGCCTCCTCGCGCCCGATTCCGTCCGCGAGAACCACGAACTCGTCGCCGCCGAGCCGGGCCACCGTGTCGCCCTCGCGCACGGCGGCGGTGAGCCGCTCGGCGACCGCCTTGAGCACCACGTCGCCGATGTGGTGGCCGAAATTGTCGTTGATGTGCTTGAACCCGTCCAGGTCGCAGAACAGCAGCGCGACGCCCCGGCGCTCGGCGGCGGGCGGTTCGTCCACGACCACCACCGCGCCCTCCGGAACGCTCAGGATCGCGCCGGCGGGCACCGCCCACTCGTCCGCGTACGGCTCGCGCACCTCGCCGACCGAGCCGACCGCCGCGACCGCCTCGTCCGGGTCGGCGGCGGGCATCCCGGGGTCGAGGCCGAACCGCGCGGCCAGCCTGGCGCGCAACTCGCGCCCGTTCGGCAGCCCGGTGAGCGGGTCGTGGCTGGCCTCGTGCACGAGCGCCTGTTCGCGCTGCTTGCGGTCCTCGATGTCCTCCACGTGGGTCAACCCGAACCGCAGGTCGCCGAGTCCGTCCGCGACCTGCGAGGTCCGCAACGAGACCCAGCGGTACGTACCGTCGCTGCGTGCCAGACGCAGCTCGGTACAACCCGCCACCGGGACCGTGCCCCCCAGGTGTCCGCCGAGCAGCGGGCGGTCCTCCGGATGCGCCAGGGCGCCGAGCCCGAGCCGCTTGAGCACCGGCGCCGGGTAGCCCAGCATCCGACACAACGCGTCGTTGGCGCGCAGCAGTTGGCCCTGCTCGTGCCCGCGCACCCCGGTCATCACCATGCCGCTGGGCGCGTACTCGAAGGCCTGCCGAAAGCTCTCCTCACTGGCCCGCAGCGCCAACTGCTCGCGCTCCAGTCGGGCCACCGCGCGCTGCATGTCGCTGCGCAGCCGCGCGTTGTCCACCGCGATCGCCGCCTGCGCGGCGAACATGCCGAGCACCTCGCGCCGCCACGGCGCGGGCCGCAGGCCGTCCACCGGCAGGTCCACCGACAACACGCCGACCAGGTCGCCCTCGGGCGTGTGCAGCGGCGCGAGCAACGCGTCTCGCGGATGCCAGGCCTCGGGGTGATCGCCGATCGGCAGGTCGGGTATCCAACTCGGGACGTCCCCCACGTCGGCCAGCCCCGAGCGGTGCCCGAGGAAGCGCAGCGGACCCCACGGCTCGGCGGCGGCCAGAATGCGATCCCAACCCTCGCGCGAGCCGATCTGGCCGGCCATCGCCTTGCGCAATTCGTCGTTGCCGGCCACCGCCGCGACCTCCAGGTCGCCGTCGGCGCGGACGAGATTGACCGCAGCGACCCCGAACCCGAGGCCCGAAACCACTCCGTCGACGACGGCTTGGAGGGTGTCCTTGAGGTCGCGCGTGGCGTTCAGGTCGGCGACGACGCGGTTCAAAAGGCGCAAAGTCGCCAACCGGACGTGGGTCTCCGTCTCGGCTGTCATGGGTCTCCCCCAGGGGTCGACGCCGGTGTCTTCTGAACAGATATCGTCCGTTTACCAGAGAAACTGAATCACAGCGGGCTTCGCATTGGCGACGTTCCGTCATCGATCCGACTGTCACTGTGAGCCACCTCACGCTTCATACCGTATCGAGTCGGACCGCCGAGCCGCCCCGGAATCGCGTCCTCCGCCGGCATCCACCGCGCATCGTACGAGGCGGGAGCCCATTTTCGGGAACCAACCCAGGGTTCGCCACGTCGACCTGACGACCAATCAGATTCCGTACGGGCCGTTCGCTATGCGTCAGCGAGCTGAGGCACAGTCGATCCGGAGCATGATCGCCAACCTCTCTTCCCAGCGGACGACGGAATCCCTACCGTACGTCCGTCAGGTCTTCGTACGATCTTGCGCGCGCGTCGCGGAGGCCGATACGGCGAACACATCGCGCGTCGAGCGACAGGGGTTGGGCCCATGACCGGTCTGGTCGTCGGGGAGGTCTTCGCCAACGCGGCCCGTGCCGCCGCGGACCGGGTCGCGATCGTGCTCGGCGAACGCTCGCTGAGCTTCGCCGAAGTCGACGCGGCGGCGGAACTCGGACTGCGCCGCCTGCTCGCGCTCGGCGTCGAGGCCGGCGACCGGGTCGGCTGCGGGCCGGTATCGACCGGACCGGGCATCGCGGCCGTACCGCTGTTCGCGGCGCTCGCCCGACTGGGCGCGGTGCTCGTACCCGCCGACCCCGCCCACCCGGACGCGTACGCGCCCGCCCTGGTCCTGGACTCGGCCGCGATGGCCGACGCGCTGATCGCCGACCTCGACGACGAGGACCCCGAGGACCTCCCGGAGCCGTCGGACATCGAGCCCGCCGAGACCGACCCGTGCCTGATCGCGCCGGCCGGACGCCGCGGCGCGCTGCTGTCGCACCGCGTCCTGGTGCTGCGCTCGCACCCGGGCGCGCTCGCCGAGTCGCGCGGGGCGCACGTGCTCGCGGCCGACCTCGACGACGCCCGGACCTGGACACTCGCACTCGCCCAGTGGCACGCCCGGGACACCCTGGTCCTGGTGCCCGGCGGCGATCCGACCGCGCTGCGCGCCGCGGTGCGTGAACACGCCGCGACCCGGCTCACCGCCGCGCCCGCCGTGTGGCGCGCGCTGGCCGAGACTGCGCCCGAGCGGCCCGCCGACGATGAGGCCCTGGCCACACTGCGGTTCGCCGACACCGAACCCACCGAGACCGCCGTGTTCGCGGAGATCGCCCGGATCGCGCCGAACGCGACCGTACGGGTGGTGCTCGACACGCCGGAGACCGGCCCGCTCACCGCGCTGTCCGGCCCGGACCTGTTCGCCCACCCGGGCGCCTGCGGGATCCCCGGCCCGCTGCAGTACGTCGCGCTCGACCCGGACGGCGAGATGTGCGTACGCGGCCCGCTGCTGTTCGACGGGTACGCCGACGACCCGGCGGCCACGGCCGAGATGCTCGCCGACGGCTGGTACCGCACCGGCGACCTGGCCGTGCTCGACGAGGCCGACGGCGTGCTGACGGTGACCGGCCGCGCCGCCGAGTTGATCCGGATCGACGGCAAGGCGGTGGGCCCGGGCGAGGTGGAACGAGTCCTGAAGGACCACCCGGACGTCCGCGACATCGCGGTCATCGGCCTGCCGCACCCCACCGACGGCCGACTGCTGGGTGCCGTGGTGGTCGCCGAGGATCCCGCCCGGGTGCCGGGGCCCGCCACGCTGCGTGACGCCTGCGCCAAGGCCGGCCTGGCAGCGCACAAACATCCCGTCCGGTTCTTCCACGCCGACGAACTCCCGTCCGGACCCACCCGGCGCGAGGACCTGACCCGGGAGATCACCGCCAACCGGTGACCGGGGCGAGCCGTTGGGTCAAGCCGGGCCGGGCCGGATCGGACCGAGCCGTGTGGGGCCGACGCCGATACGACCGGGCGATCCGGGCAGGGGTCCGGGCCCGGGGCTCCAACCAAGGCGGCCCGTGCGCGTGCCGTCCGGCCGACGGGACCGAACGAGTCCGCCGACCCGCCCGCCCGGCGAGGCCGATCCCGGGTCGGGCGCTCGGCCCGCATACCCTGGAGCCGTGTCCGTGCCACCCCCGCAGCCCGTCGACGAAGCCGCCTTCAAGACCGCGATGTCCCGTTTCGCCTCCGGCGTGGTGCTGATCACCGCCGTCGAGGGCGACCCCGGCGACGGGGGTCCCGTGGACGACGTGGGGATGACCGCGACCGCGTTCGTGTCGGTGTCCCTGGACCCGCCGCTGGTGCTGATCAGCCTGCGCCGCGAGGCGCGCATGCGCGACGTGTTGGACGAACAGCCGTTGTGGGCGGTGTCGCTGCTGTCCCGAAGCCAAAGCCGGATCGCCGCCCGCTTCGCGATCCCGGGCCGGATCAGCGACCGGCTGATCTTCGCCGACATCCCGCACGATCGCGGCCCGGCCTCCGGCGCCGCGCTGGTCGGCGGCGCACTGGCCACCCTGGAATGCCGCACCCACCAGGTGGTCGAGGCGGGCGACCACATCCTGTACGTCGGCGAGGTGCTGACCACGGGACTGCCCGACCCGGAGGGCCCGCCGCTGCTGCACTTCCGCGGCGGGTACCGGAGCCTGGGTTGAGCCCCGGGCCGATCCGGGTGGTTACGGGCGCGGCCCCGGCCGCATCAGCCCGTCCGCCGTCACCGAGGCCACCAGACGTCCCGTTCGGGTGAACACCCGGATCCGCCCGTGCATGCGCCCGTCGCCCGCGTACTCGCTCGCGCACCGCAGCAGCAGCCACTCGTGCGCGGAGAAGCCCTCGTGGAAGGTGATGTTCTGGGCCAGCGCGACCGACATCGCCCGCCCGCCCCGCCGCTCGATCTCGGCCTGCGGATACGGCCGCAGCGCCACCGGGCCCAAAAAGCCCTCGGTCGACCAGGCCAGAATCGCCCGGGCCATCGTCGCGGTGTCCGCGACCCCGGTACACCGCGTCCACAGGTCCAGACCCGGCGGCCCGGCCAGGTCCGGGTGCAACGCGGCCGGCCCGCCCACCGTGCGCACCTCCCACGGCAACATCGACACCGGCAGCTCGGAGCAGTCCTCGGGCCCCACCACCTCGGCCGGCAACGGGTCCGCGTGTCGCACCAGTTCGGGCCCGACCACACCGAGCGTCACGAACGCCCGGTAGTGCTCGTGCCCGCCCTGCCGAAAGCCCACCTGGAGCATCGCCGCCGACCGGCCCTGATGCAGCCGCTCGACTCGCACCTCCACCGGCTCGGCCGGATCCCCCGCACGCGGGAACACTCCCTGGAGCGTCTGCACCGCCATGTGCGGAACCACCCGCTCGGCCGCCACCACGGTCTGCGCCAACACCTGCGCGCCGAGCGTGCGCGGTATCCGGGTCACGATGTTGCGCGCACGAAAGCCGACCACCGCGCCGGGCCCGCCCGAGTCCGCGGGGCCCACCGGCGTCAGGTCCAGCGCGTCCACCAAGTCGGCCGTCGCGATACTCGGCCACATCGACACTCCACCAGCCATGCGCGCATGATCGCAGCCTGCCGAACACGCACGACGCGGGGGCGGAGCCGATCGACTCCGCCCCCGCGGTGGGCCTCTCCCATCGTCGCCCGTGCGCCGGAATCGGCTGCGCGGGGGAAGCAGCCGTGCGACGGAATCAGCGCCTGGCACCCTTTCCGGTGAACTTCACCACCAGCGAGACCAGGAACACGGCGACCACGACGCTGATGATCCAGCGGATCCAGTCGATCCCCCTGGTGTCCTCGACACCCAGAGCCGCGGCGATGCCGTAGCCGATCAACGTGCCCACGATGCCGACCGCCATCGTGGCCAGGAAGCCGATCTTCTGGTCGCCGGGAAGGAAGAGTCGCCCCAACGCGCCGATGATGATGCCCGCGATGATCAGGGAAACGATCGTCATGGTTCCTCCAGCGGACCATCCGACAGCCGTACAAAGTACCGCCGACCCGGACGTTTCCGGGCAGGTGTCTCCTGTTCCCCACGATCACCGCGCGTTAACGCGAACACTCCCGTGCCACAAAGCCCTAAGGTGGTTGCGCCCGCCGGGTGGCCACGGTGCAAAATGGTCCGGTACACGCCCCGATAGCTCAGTTGGCCAGAGCACGCGCCTTGTAAGCGCGGGGTCGTCGGTTCGAACCCGACTCGGGGCTCGATGGGGCCGCAGGCTGCGGGGACGCGGCCGGCGGCCCTTTTTCGCGCCGCTATCCGCTTTTCGCGCCGCTATCCGCCCGGCCGAAGACGGCGGTCCGGAGCCGGTCCGGTCGAGCCGCGGACCACCAGTTCCGGCCGATAGATCAACTCGGTGCGCGGCGCCCGACCCCCGCCGATCTCGTCCAGCAGCGCGCGCACCGCCGCCGCGCCCATCGCCTGCACCGCTTGGCGCACCGTGGTCAGCGGCGGATCCGTGAACGCCACCAGCGGCGAGTCGTCGTAACCCACCACCGAGACGTCCTGCGGCACCCGCAACCCGCGCTCGCGCGCCGCGCGTACCGCGCCGAGCGCCATCAGGTCGCTGCCGCACACGATCGCCGTCGCACCCCGATCGAACAGCGCGCCCGCCGCCGCCTGGCCGCCCTCGACCGAGAACAGCGAGCGTTCGATCCAGCCGTCCGCGTCCTCGACGCCGAACCGCTCGGCGAGCCCGCGCCGGAAGCCGGCGATCTTGCGCGCGGTCGGCACGTAGCGCTCCGGCCCGACCGCGAGCCCGATCGCGGTGTGCCGCAGCGAGGCGAGGTGCCCTATCGCCAGTTCCACCGCGACCGCCTCGTCGCTGGAGATGAACGGCGCGTCCACCCCCGGTGCGAAGCCGTTCACGAACACCATCGGCAGACCGCGCTCGACCAGGCGCAGGTAGCGGGACAGGTCCGCGCCCGAGTCCGAGTGCAGGCTGGAGACGAACACGATCCCGGATACCCCGCGTTCCAGGAGCAGTTCGGTGTAGTCGTCCTCGGTGACGCCGCCCGGGGTCTGGGTACACAACACCGGCGTGTAGCCGTGGTGCGCCAGCGCCCGCTCGATGACCTGCGCGAACGCCGGGAAGATCGGGTTGTCCAACTCCGGGAGCAGCAGCCCCACCAGGCCCGCGCTGCGCCGCCGGAGGCGGGCGGGACGTTCGTAGCCGAGCACGTCGAGAGCGGTCAGGACGGCCCGCCGAGTGTCGTCCGCGACCCCGGGTTTGCTGTTCAGGACCCGACTCACGGTCGCCTCGCTGACCCCTGCCTGCGTTGCGATGTCCGCCAGTCGAGCCTTCATGCCCGCAGCCTAGTGACAGTTTCAGCAGGATTTCGCAGGGCCTTGCGGCCCGCGCAAAACATTTCGGACGATCGGGACTGCTGACAGATGCCGTGCGCCCCGGTACGGTGATCGCTAGTCCATTGTGAATGGACTAGACCACTTGCCCGGGGCGGCCCAGGCAGCCCAGCACCGGGTACCTCACCCTCCACTCGGATCGTCCGGCACGTTCCTGCCGGTGGAAGGACACATCACCATGGCCACGGTCAGCTACAAGCAGGCGACCTGTACCTACAAGGGCGCCGAGCGCCCGTCCGTGAACGCGCTGGACCTGGAGATCGCCGACGGCGAGTTCCTGGTCCTGGTCGGCCCCTCCGGTTGCGGCAAGTCCACCTCCCTGCGCATGCTCGCGGGTCTCGAGGAGGTCACCGGCGGCTCGATCCACATCGGCGACCGCGAGGTCACCAACCTGGAGCCCAAGGACCGCGACATCGCGATGGTGTTCCAGAACTACGCGCTGTACCCGCACATGACGGTCGCCGAGAACATGGGCTTCGCGCTCAAGATCGCCGGCGTCGACAAGAAGCAGATCCGCGCGAAGGTCGAAGAGGCCGCGAAGATCCTCGACCTCACCGAGTACCTCGACCGCAAGCCCAAGGCGCTCTCCGGCGGTCAGCGCCAGCGCGTCGCGATGGGCCGCGCGATCGTCCGCGAGCCGCAGGTCTTCCTGATGGACGAGCCGCTGTCCAACCTGGACGCCAAGCTGCGCGTGCAGACCCGTACCCAGATCGCCGGCCTCCAGCGCCGCCTGGGCATCACCACCGTGTACGTCACCCACGACCAGGTCGAGGCGATGACCATGGGCGACCGGGTCGCGGTGCTCAAGGACGGTCTGCTCCAGCAGGTCGACACCCCGCGCAACATGTACGACCGCCCGGCCAACGTGTTCGTGGCCGGCTTCATCGGCTCGCCCGCGATGAACCTGATCGAGGTCGACCTCGCCGAGGACGGCATCCGCTTCGGCGACGCGGTCGTCCCGGTCTCCCGCGAGGCGCGCGAGGCGGCCGTCGCCGAAGGCGCGAAGAAGGTGACCCTGGGCGTGCGCCCGGAGCACCTGAAGATCAACTCGGCCGAGGGGCTGTCCAAGGACAGCAAGGGCCTCGCGGTGTCGGTGGACGTGGTCGAGGAACTCGGCTCGGACGCCTTCGTCTACGGCTCGGTCACCATCGACGGCGAGACCAAGCCGCTGGTCGTGCGGGTGCCCGGGCGTGACGTGCCGGAGAAGGGCGGGGTCCTGCACGTGGTCCCGACCGTCGGCGAGACCCACCTGTTCTCGACCAAGAGCGGCGAGCGGCTGCACGACTGATTTGTTGGGCGACTTCGTCGCCGGCTCGCGAGGCACCACTTTTTTGCTCCCCCGCTTCGCTCCTCCGCAAAAAAGTGGTGCCTCGCTCGGGGCTTCGTGTCCCTCCGCTTCGCTCCGGGGCACGAAGCCCAAGCTTGCGGCTCCGCCGCTCTCCGCGCTTCGCGCGTCGATCGCCGGGGTGGGGCGGGTCGGGGGCGCTGACGCGCCGGGCGATGGGTGGGGGTGGTGGGCTTCGGGGTCGAAGCTTGCGGCTCCTCCGCGCTTTGCGCGTCGATCACGAGGGTTCACCTGTGTCGGGGGTTGTGGGGGATCGCTGGGAGCGTTGGCGGGGCTACCGGGATTCGGGGCGGCGAGCGGCGAGACTCGGGGTATGGAACGCATGACCGAGACTCAGTGGCGGGCCTTTCTGTTGGCAGGACCGCGTACCGGGAAGCTCGCCACCGTACGCCCCGATGGTCGGCCGCATGTGGCCCCGATCTGGTTCGATCTCGATGATCGTGGGGACACGGTCGAGCTTGTCTTCACCACGTTCGGGTCCTCGGTCAAGGGGCGCAACCTTGCCAACGATCCTCGGGTGAGCCTGTGCGTGGACGACGATCGGCCGCCGTACGCGTATGTCGTGGTCGAGGGCGAGGCGCGGATCTCGGCCGATCCGGCCGATCTGCGGGTCTGGCCGAGTCGGATCGCCGCGCGATACATGGGCGCGGACAAGGTGGTGGAGCGCGAGCCGGTCGACGGCGAACAGGTGATCCACGTGCACATCCACCACGTGGTGGCCGATCGGAACATCGCCGGCTGAGGACGACGCACACGACGTGCCGGGGGCCCCCCCCCCGGGTGTGGGGGGCCCCCGCCCCGGGGGTTGGGGCCGGCCGGGACCCCCCCCGGCCCCCCCCCCGCCTTGGAGCCGGG